>CAILON010000435.1 GCA_903835865.1 uncultured beta proteobacterium | reverse complement strand
TTAATAAAGTATCGGGTAGTAAACCAATTGCGAGTATGTGGGGCATTGGCGCAGCAACAATAGCTAACACTGCCATCAGGCCGCAAGCATTAGCAGAGGGGAGGCTGGTAGTAAGGTAACCCGTGTTACGACTTTGCAGTAAATGATGGATTTCTAGTGCCACCTGATAGACCAGTACACAGGCGATGACCCAGAGTAGCTCTGGAATAATGCGAATAAGTCCTTCCGAAGAAGTGAGTACCACTAAGGGCCACTGAATCCATCCCACTAAAGGTGGGTGATCAAAGTAGCTCCACGCTAGATGTTGGGCATATAAGGCGTAGTGAGCTTCATCAACAGAAAATTCCACACTAAAGCCAAGGGCAAAATGCACTATGGCAGCGATAAATATGCAAATTGCAGCCCAGGCTGATGGTGAGTGGTGGCGCATGCTCAGATTTTAGACGCACTTACTCTAATTTTTGGGACAATCAAGAGATGTTTACGTGTTTACGTCTTCCTTTGGCGCTTGCCACCTCTTTTGTGTTGGTAGGGTGTACCGGCTTTGGTGGTGGGAAAGTGCAGGATGAATCTGGTCAGACCTTCAATGTAGATCAGGTCGCCATGCAAGAAGAATTGCCAAAATTCTCGACTCAGACACCCCAAGAGGGAATGCCCACGGGCTGGAGCTTTTACCGCATCGCCCCCAATAAAAAAAATACTGTTTATCGCTTAGAAAATTATCAAGGCAGAACCATTCTGAGCGCTAACTCAAAAACATCTGCCTCTGGCTTAGTAGTCAAACTGCGCCCTAAGTTGGCACAAAATTTATGGTTGAAGTGGGAATGGAAAGCTACTGGCCCCATTCTTGGGGCAGACAATACTGAACGTGTTCATGATGATTCTCCCTTAAGAATTTTGGTGGCCTTTGACGGTAACAAATCAAAACTATCCTTCAAAGAAAAAATGACTTTTGAGATGGCTCATTTGGTTAGCGGTCAAGAATTACCATATGCAACCTTAATGTATATTTGGTCCGGAAAATCTCCCGTTAATACCATTCTCGATAATCCCCACACCACACGCATCAAAATGATTGTGGTGGATTCTGGTTCGGAAAAGGTGGGGGAGTGGCTTATGCATCAACGTGACCTTACCGCTGATTTTCGAGCTGCCTATGGTGAGGCGCCCGGTCAAGTGATTGGGATTGCCTTGCTAACGGATACTGATAACACTAAGACGGAGACTAAGGCCTATTACGGGGATATCGAATTGATTCGTAAAAATCAAAAGTAAGATTTTTAACGATGAGCAGGACGCCAACGTTTTAGAAAGAGTGCATTACTCAGCACACAAAAACTGGATAAGGCCATCGCGCTTCCAGCGAGCATGGGTGAGAGATATCCTAGCGCCGCCAATGGAATACCCGTGGTATTAAATGCAAATGCCCAAAATAAGTTTTGCCGAATTTTGTTCCAAGTTTTCTTGGAGATATCAATTGCATCTGCAACTAAAGTAGGATCCCCTCGCATGAGGGTGATGCCTGCAGCCTGCATGGCTACATCCGTACCCGTTGACATCGCCATTCCAACATCAGCGGCAGCAAGAGCAGGGGCATCATTCACGCCATCGCCTACCATGGCAACCCATTGGCGCTGTTGAATTTCTGATGTCTGGAGTTTGCGAATAATCTGTGCCTTATCACCCGGCATGATTTGTGCAAACACTTCATCAATCCCGATCGATTTACCCACGCGCTCGGCAGCAGCCTGGTTATCACCTGAAAGCATGACCGTACGAATGTGTAATTGGTGAAGTGCGCTAATAGCTTCTCTGGCATTCGCTTTGAGCTCATCGCCAAAACCAATAAGGGCTATTGGGGTAGAGGGTGACTCTGAATTCATGAGAACTGAAACTGTTTGACCAGACTCAAAACAAGAATGGGCTTTTTCTAAGATTGCCGCAAAGTGGGGATTGGCTTCGAGAGAGGCAACACTTTGGAGGCATAGCGTTTGATTTTCCCAAGGGCCTGCAGTGGGTTTGCCTTCAATACCAATTCCGGCAAGGGCTTTGCTTACAGTTGGAGGAATCGGCGTAAGACCTTGATCTTTGGCGGCGTCTAATAACGCTTTAGCTAAAGGATGCTCACTTCCAAGCTGTAAGCCTGCAGCAGTTGCCAAAATAGCATCAGACTTTATTGAGGTGACAAAAGGAATGAGGGTAAGTAGTCGGGGCTTACCAATCGTGAGTGTGCCTGTCTTATCAAATGCAACAATATTAAGGCGATGTGCTTGCTCAAGCACCTGTGGATCTTTTATTAAAATACCAAAGCGTGCCGCAACTCCAGTGCCCGCCATGATTGCTGCGGGGGTTGCTAGACCAAGCGCGCAAGGACAAGCAATGACAAGTACAGATACTGCACGCAAAATGGCGATTGAAGCAGAATCGAAATAAAGCCAATTTGCAATTCCGGTAATGATCGCGATGATGATGACGCTTGGCACAAAAATTGCACTGACTTGATCAACCAATTTTTGTATCGGTGCCTTTTGGGTTTGTGCATCCTCAACAAGTGAAATGATTTTGGAGAGCACACTTTCAACTCCAACGGCCTGCGCCTCAATCACGAGCACACCTTCTCCATTTAACGCACCACCGATGACCTTCGCACCAGCTTGTTTTTTAACAGGATTACTTTCGCCGGTAAGAAGTGATTCGTCCACATGGCTCTTGCCAGTGAGAATGAGTCCATCTACCGGAATGCGTTCTCCAGGCAAAACCAAGATGTGATCGTTTGGAAAAACTTGCTCTAGCGGCAGATCGCGATATTGATCTAAAGGGGCGCCTTCTACAATAACGATTTGTGGATCGAGCACTTTGGCGTGCTCTGGCCAAAGTTTCTGTAGTGCTCTGATAGCCTCACTCGTTTGTTGTTTAGCTCGGGCTTCAAGCCATTTACCAAGAAGCACCATACAAATGATGACAGCAGACCCTTCAAAGTAGAGCTCATGGCTCGCATGAGGAGAGCTAATCATTTGATAAATGCTCAGACCATAGGCTGCACTGGTACCTAAAGCTACCAATAAATCCATATTGCCTACGCCAGACATGAGCGATTTAAAGCCAGCCTTATAAAAGCGCCAGCCTAGGAAGAATTGGACGGGGGTTGCCAGTAAGAGTTGCCATTTGGGAGACAGGGCCCAGTGAACACCAAAGGGCATGAGAAACATGGGCAAAAAGAGTGGCGCCGAGAGGGTAAAGCCTAGCAAGACCCGTCCTAAACCATCAGAGCCCCAAAAGGTTTTGGCAGGCGCTAACTCACCTTTGCCATGAGGGGTAGCCAATTTGGCTTGATAGCCGGTTTTTTCTACTTGGGCGATGACGTCTTTAATTTGAGTGCCTGACCCCGTTTTTACGCGAATTCTGGCTTGTTCAGTGGCTAAATTGACTGTAGCTGCCTCTATTCCCGGAATCTTATCTAGCGCCTTCTCAACCCGCCCGACGCAGGAAGCACAGGTCATGCCGCCGATATCTAGGGTAAATAGCTCTGAATCCATGTCTTTTAGGGTAACCATATATATATAAGATAATCTACTGCATATCTAATCATTTAAGCGCAAAGGCTTTCTATGTTCACTTTAAAGGTATCTGGCATGACCTGTGGGGGCTGTATTAATGCCGTCACCAGAGCGGTGCAATCCCAGGATCCCCAAGCTAAAGTGCAGGCAGATTTAATTACCCAAACTGTTAATCTCGAAACAAGCTTATCCCTTGGGCAGGCCAGTCAGTTAATTACTGATGCAGGATTTCCTGTTTTAAGCTGAATTTGCTAGTAGCCAGGATGATGTGTATTGCAAATATGAGGTGAAGCATTTGAGGGCTGCTTAATCCCCTACAAGCAAAATAATCTTTGTGCGGTTAATCTACCCACTCACTTAATATTCACAATAAATAACAAAATTACTTTAAGACTCCTTAGATGAGGAGCAATTTCTTAGGAGAGAGCGGTGGCAGTTACAGTTGAAGCGGTTCAAACAGCCCTCAAAGGCTTAGTGGATCCAAATACCAAAATTGATTACGTAACAGCTAAGAACGTCAAGAATTTACGCGTAGAAGAGGGTGAGATTTCTCTTGAGATTGCTTTGGGTTATCCAGCAAAAAGCCAGTTTGATGCTGTTCGAAAATCCGTTATCCAAGTTTTGCGTGAATTGCCTGGCGTTAAAAATGTCAGCGTTAATGTCACTAGTCACATCGTTGCGCACTCAGTTCAACGTGGCGTCAAATTATTACCGGGCGTGAAAAATATCATTGCGGTGGCAAGTGGCAAAGGTGGCGTGGGTAAATCGACGACCGCTGTGAACTTGGCTCTAGCACTGGCAGCTGAAGGTGCACAAGTAGGTATTTTGGATGCCGACATCTATGGCCCCAGTCAGCCAATGATGTTGGGTATTACTGGTAGACCAGAGTCGCTTGAAGAAAATACGATAGAGCCAATGGAAGGTCATGGCTTGCAGGCTAGCTCAATTGGCTTCTTAATTGAAGAAGATGCGCCAATGGTGTGGCGTGGCCCGATGGTGACCTCTGCATTAGAGCAGTTACTTCGTCAAACGCGCTGGCGTGATTTGGATTACCTCATTGTCGATATGCCCCCAGGTACTGGTGATATTCAATTGACCTTGTCACAAAAGGTTCCCGTAACAGGAGCTGTGATTGTGACGACCCCTCAAGACATTGCTTTACTTGACGCTCGCAAGGGTCTCAAGATGTTTGAAAAAGTAGGCGTACCCATCATTGGCATTATTGAGAATATGAGCACCTATGTGTGTACCCAATGTGGTCATGAGGAGCATATTTTTGGTGCCGGCGGCGGAGAAAAAATGTGTAAAGAGTATGACGTCGACTTTTTGGGCGCTTTACCTTTAAATCTTTCAATCCGAGAGCAGGCAGATGCTGGGCGCCCAACAGTAGTTGCAGACCCTGATGGAGCGATTAGCGCCATCTATAAAAACATCGCTAGACAAGTTGCCATTCGGGTTGCTAATCTAGCTAAAGATATGAGCAGTAAATTTCCGAACATTGTGGTTCAAAATACCTGAGGACTTATGCGCTTTGCAGTAATAATGCGTAAGCAAAATATAGATAATCCATGGATTTCATTTCGATGGGTACCTCAAGAGGTGTTGCCAGATTTTGGCCAATTTCATTCTCAAGACGCTGGGCAAAGCAAAATCAGTGGCCAGTTTTTAGGTCGTGATACAGATGGGGAATCTTGGTTATTTACAGGCTATGAGTTAAATCTCTTTCTTGATGAGGCTGAGGGCTACTATCTCAATGTCTCAGCAACTACGCCATGTTGGTTTGTAATGTGGCGCTTGGAAGAAGACTATGGTCGCTATTTAGATGAGCAATCTATCCCACTTGCCAACACAGAGCCTACTTTTGCAGTGCCTCATCGTATTTGCGTTAGTTATAACGAAGCAGGGCGTTTATTGGACGGCGGTGAATCGGTAGACACGGTGCCAATGAGTGACGAACACGCTTCGTGGCTGCAAGAATACGTGAATGAGCATTACCATCCAGAGCCTAAGAAGCGTCATCGGCCAGCATCATTTAAGGGTGCAGAGCGCCCCGCGGAGGAATGATGACAGACGGATTTTTAAGTCGCTGGTCTAAGCGCAAAGCTGGTAAAGATGTTGAGATAAAGGAAGTTAGTCAGGAAGCAACTGAGCCAAAGGTACCTGCAATTCCAGAGGTGCAGGCGCCACCAGCAGTAACACTCGAAGATGTCGAAAAAATTGATCGCTTTGATCCTGACTTTTCTGCCTTTATGCGTGCAGATGTTGATCCCGCAGTTCAGCAAGCCGCGCTCAAGAAAATGTTTAGCGATCCGCACTTTAATGTGATGGATGGTTTGGATATTTATATTGATGATTATTCAAATCCCGAACTACTGCCTCCAGAAATGTTGCGAGGAATGGTTCAAAGTGAATTATTGGGGATCTTCAAAACCTCTGACAATGAGATGCCTGATTCCAATAAAGAGGTGGATGCGGTTACCCCAATTGAAAAAATAGCAAATGGTGTTTCTGATCCTGCGCAGAAAACTGATTTAACATCCCAACCATCCCTGCAAAAGCAATCTGCAGACAATGCGACCGATAATCCCGCTCAGAAGAAAAATATTACAGAAGATAAGTCATGAGTCAAAAATTAGTTTGTAACTGCAATGGCACTATGCCATTGGATTCCAAGGCATTAGGAGTGCCGGTTCACCGGTCTTTGTGTCGGCAAGAAGTCGGATCCTTTTTAAAAGCCCTAGACGGTTCAGAATCTCTAGTGGTTGCCTGCACCCAAGAAGGCGCTTTATTTGGAGAGTTGGCCGCACAAGCAGATAAGCCGCTGATGGCGCCATTGCGTTTTGTCAATATTCGAGAAGTAGCAGGCTGGACACAAGAGGCAAAACAATCTACTCCTAAGATTGCTGCGCTCTTAGCTTTGGCAGAGATGCCAGAAGCTGAACCTGTACCGGTAGTGAATTACGAAAGCCAGGGCAGACTGTTAATTGTTGGTGCCGGCAGTCAGGCGATTCCTTGGGCTGAGAAATTAAGTGACTCCTTGGATGTATCGGTCCTCTGTACTGAGCCTTCAGACTTACCACTTGTACGAAACTATCCCATCTATACCGGAACGGTAAGTAAATTAGATGGCTACTTGGGTAAATTTTCCGTCGATTGGGATCTGCAAAATCCAATTGACCCTGAAATGTGTACTCGTTGCGGCGCTTGCGTTGAAGTCTGCCCTGAAAACGCCATTGATCTTTCATTTCAGATTGATTTGAATAAATGTAAGTCGCATCGAGCTTGCGTCAGTGCGTGTGCGAGTATTGGTGCTATATCTTTTGATCGAGCAGATCGCAAACGCAGTGTTGAGTTTGACTTGATTTTAGATTTGCGCACTGATCCTAAAATGCGCATGAGCCAAACGCCTCAAGGTTACTTTGCTCCAGGTAGAGATCCGCTTGAGCAAGCCTTACAAGTTAATCAATTGCTAGAGATGGTTGGCGAGTTCGAAAAGCCTAAATATTTTTCGTATAACGAGAAAGTGTGCGCGCATGGACGCAACGGCAAAGTGGGTTGTAGCGCCTGTGTTGATGTTTGTTCAACAGGCGCCATCTCTTCACTATTTAAAGGCGGCCAAGGGAGTGTTGAAGTCAATCCCAATTTATGTATGGGATGTGGAGCTTGTGCAACAGTCTGCCCCTCAGGAGCAATGCGTTACAACTACCCGAGCGTAGTGCATCAAGGGAAGGAATTGAAGGCTTTGGCTACGGTCTATTTGGCTGAGGCTAAAAAACTCAATCAAGCGCCTGCCCCCAGCTTACTTTTGCACACCTTGAAGGCGGGCACGCAATTGATAGATGGTCTAGGTCGTTCAGCGCACGTTCTACCTAAGCAGTTTGAGGGCTTGCCGTCCTTTGTCATCCCCTACGGAATAGAGCATATAGCATCTACTGGTTTGGATTTATGGCTGGGCGCTTTGAGTTATGGTTTTTCAGAAATCAATCTTCTACTTAGCGGTGAAGAAGATCCTGCTTATCGTGCGGCCCTAGAAACCCAATCAGATCTTGCTAATGCAATTTTGCAGGCCTATGGTTTTGATGCGCGAATTCATTTGATAGCAGCTGATTCAGTAGATGACTTGCAATGCGTCTCCAAGGCGATGGGTGTTTTGCGTCAACGCGGGGCACTAGCTGCCCTTTGCCCACCTGCAAGTTTTGGTCTATCTCTTCAAAAACGAGAGACTATAGAGGCAGTCTTGGAGTATTTGCAAAAACATGCGAAGACGCCATTGCCAGAGGCTGGTGTCGTTTTGCCTAAGTCCTCCTTGTTGGGTGGTCTTGCTATCAATAAAGATGCGTGTACCTTATGTATGTCTTGCGTTAGCAGTTGTCCCGAAGGGGCTTTATTAGACAATCCCGATGAGCCAATACTTGCTTTTATCGAGAAGCAGTGTGTTCAGTGCGGCATTTGTGCTCAAACGTGTCCGGAGCATGCCTTAACACTAGCGCCTCGCTTGCAAACCGTTGAACAGCGTAAACAAAAAATTGTCTTAAATGAAACTCAAGCCTTTCATTGCATTAGTTGCGGCAAGCCATTTGGCACACTTAAGATGGTTGATTTAATGTTGATGAAGTTAGGAGCTCACGGAGCATTCGCCGGGGCTGCAATGGATAGGCTGAAGATGTGTGGCGATTGCCGCGTTGTCGATATGGTGAAAAAAGAGACATGAGCGAAACAGCAAAAGAAGTTCCATCAACCGAAGTTGGCGACATTGGTTTGCCAGAAGATCTAGCGCGAGCTGACTTATACGGATTAATTGCCCGTTTTTTTCAGATGCCTCCTGACCAAGCGCTTTTAGATCAAATTGTCGCGACTGCGGATCAGCATGACGCAGCTGATGATGCGGTTTTAGCCAAGCTATGGATGGATCTTGTCGAAGTAGCTAAAAATAATCCTGCAAAGGCCTGGCATGAGGAGTTTGACCTGAATTTCATTAGCGTGGGTAAGCCTAAGGTTATTCTCAATGGCTCCTTTTACATGGCAGGGCACTTAAACGAAAAGCCTTTAGTCAATATCCGTAAGGCTCTAGAGGAATTTGGTCTTGAATCTGCCGAAGAGATCACGGAAACCGAGGATCATTTTTCTGCACTTTGCGAGGTCATGAGATACCTAATAGCCGGTGATGATGTGGAGGTATCCAACCTTACAAATCAAAGGGTTTTTTTCAATGCCCACATTCGTCCTTGGTATGACGACTTGTGCGATGCAATAGAAAGTATTCCAGAGATGCATCTCTATCACCCAGTTGCTGCACTGACACGTGAGTTCTTGGCAATCGAAGGTCAGGGCTTTGACATGATTTGATGTTGCAACGCAATATCAAAAGGCGGTGCCCCCAATATTTTTTATGACTGAAATATGTCAAAAATGCAATTACCAATTACACTTGATCAAAATCAAGAATAATTACATAGGAGCATGCCATGAGCACTAAATCCACAGTTGCTTTAAGCGAAGAAAATAAGCCATCTCGCCGTAAGTTTTTTATTGGCGCGGGTGCCGCTGTTGGGGCCGTTGCTGTTGCCACTCAAACTTCAGTTGGCAAAGCGGTGATTCAAGAAATTGGCAGCACTGTCAAGGCTAAAGAAGAAGGCCACGAGATCACTGCGCACATGCGCAAGTATTACGAAACTACTTTGATTTAATTTAATAGTTCGTCTTAACCGTTATTCAATAATTAAAAAACTTTCTCAGGGACAACATATGAGTCTGACTCGTAAATCCAATACCCCACAAAGCAGTCGTTCTACATCCCACCTTATTGGGAGTTTGTCGCGCGGCTTAAAGGCAGCGGTGCCAACGATGGATCGCCGCACATTCCTGAAGCGTTCAGGAGTGGGTGTGGGTGCCGGTATTGCTGCTAGCCAATTG
>CAILON010000434.1 GCA_903835865.1 uncultured beta proteobacterium | reverse complement strand
GCACTTTGTCGCCCGCCACCTGAAACAAACGTCGAACATAATTCATCCGCGCCTGTTGGTCTCGTTAATGGAGCGCGAACACTGACTTGATAATCACCTCGTGGTCGATAACTTAGCACCGCATGAGCGCGGTCTGGATGTCGATTAGCCAGTTCATTGCTCAATACACCGCTAACACGTCTAGCCCACGCGGCATCAGGCAATAGATAAACCGCAACAAAATCAGACTGATATTCGGGGCTTATTGTTAACGCCTGCGTTATATCATCGTTATAAGCCGCCATGAGTTGCTCATAAATAATAGGCTTATCAGCAATAAAATCTAACGGTGAATCATAAGGTGCGCATTCTCGATACAGTACGTCAGGAGCAAAATGCAAATCTGCAATCGTCGTCAGATAAATAAGTGATATGGCCAACCATACGTGCCAATCGTAAGCCACGCTTGGGGACAACGCCGTGCTCGTAATAGTTACCACCGTGAAAATCAGGGTCAGACAAAATGGCGTTACGAGCCACTTCATTAAATGCAATATTCTGCGCGCTCAATTTCGGGGTCGAGGCGATGACAATGCAGTGATCTAAACGTTTTGGAAACTGAATCGACCAGGCCATGGCTTGCATACCGCCAAGGCTTCCGCCCATCACTGCAGCAAATTTACGAATGCCCAACTTGTCAGCTAGGCGCGCTTGAGTATTCACCCAATCCTCTACAGTCACTACCGGAAAATCTGCGCCATAAGGTTTACCAGTTTCCGAATGAATGCTCATTGGGCCCGTAGAACCAAAGCAAGAACCTAAATTATTGACGCCAATGACGAAGAAATGATCAGTATCAACAGGTTTGCCTGGGCCAATCATGTTGTCCCACCATCCAATGTCCTCTGGATCTTCTGGGGCGGGTCCCGCTACATGATGTGAGGCATTGAGGGCATGACAAATCAGGACGGCATTACTTTTATCGGCATTTAACTTGCCGTAAGTTTCAATGACTAGGTCGTAGCCCGATAATATGGCGCCACTTTGCAAAGGCAAGGGCTCGGCAAAATGGATAGTATTTCTAGAGAGGTGCAGCTCGCTCATTCGGATAGAAGAATGCGAAGACTAATATCAGATGCTTCAGTTGGTAGCTTCTTAAAGCCACTACGAGCAAAACGATGCCAGCGACCCAAAACAAAACTCATCAACATAGCCGCACGAATACTAACCTCATCTTGACCTGCCTGCCCCCACGTGCTGCCTTGGGATTGGGCAATTCGCAAGGCCTGCTTTAAAGAGGCCTCAACGCGATCCAACACTTGCGTAATGCGTTCTTGCAAGCGATCGTCTTCTTGCAACAAAGCATCACCCAACAGCACTCGGGTCATGCCAGGATTTTTCTCGGCAAAGAAGAGCAGCATCTGCAAAATGCCACGAGTCTGCGCAAGCCCTAACTCTTCTTTTTGATTGATTTGATTAATCAAACCAAAAACCGTCTGCTCAATAAAAGCAATCAAGCCCTCGAACATTTGGGCTTTACTAGCAAAGTGACGATAAAGAGCTGCCTC
>CAILON010000433.1 GCA_903835865.1 uncultured beta proteobacterium | reverse complement strand
TTTCATGCGGGTAGTCATGCGGATATCCTCAAACATCTAACCATGATTCATCTGGTTGAATATCTCCAAGAAAAGCCAGGTGCCCTCACAATCATTGATACGCATGCTGGGGCTGGTATCTACAGCCTAATAGATGGCTTTGCCGCTGTTAGCAAAGAAGCCGATGGTGGCATTTTTCGGCTGATTAAATTTGCCAAGGAATGTAAATCCTCTGGCAAGGATCTTGGTGAGGGTATTCGGAATTATTTGGAGCACATTTTCGCTGAAAACTCTGAAGAGCAGATCACCATCTATCCAGGCTCCCCATTTATCTTGGCGCACCTCCTCAGACCGCAAGATCGCCTCAAACTCTTTGAACTTCACCCCAAAGAGATTGATATCTTGCGTCATAACGTCCACCAGTTACCGCAAGCCAAGCAAATTGATGTTTATGCTGAAGATAGCTTTGCAAGACTAAAGGGCCTGCTTCCCCCGCCCAGCAGAAGAGGCTTAGTCTTAATAGATCCCTCGTATGAAGATAAGCAAGACTATCGCTATCTTGAAACAGCGATGGAAGAGGCTCTACAGCGCTTTGCAACTGGTTGTTATGCCATTTGGTACCCCATTCTCTCCAGACGGGAATCTGCTTCTTTAGCTGATCGCATGAAAAAGATTGCCGCAAACCATAAACGCTCTTGGTTGCAAACAGAGTTACGTGTTGAGAATGCCCCTGGTGAACGTCGCCTTCAGGCTAGCGGGATGTTTGTCTTCAACCCACCCTGGACTCTCGAAAAGAATCTAGCAGGCGCTTTACCAATCCTGGTCAAGGCCCTAGGCCAAGGCAATGGCGCAGAATATTTACTGAAGAGTTTTGAGGCTAGGCCCTAAACTTACCGATCCCGTACCTCTATCATCACTTCGTTGCGCCTTAAGAAAGGCAATGTCCAAGGTGGGTTGTAACGAGCAAAATTGGGTAGGCCTATAGCCTGCAAATTTTTAACTTGGATCCATCTTTCCAGTTCTACAGTTTTTTCTTTTACTTTTTCTTCGCTATAGAAACCTGAAAACATGATCACTGCTTTTTTAGTGGCTTGAACTTCACGCAATTGTACTTTTTCATCAAGGGGCTGTGGCAAGCTCGCAAGCGTATATTTAGAAGGCATCACAAACGAAACAGTTGACATACTTTGATTCGATTCAATCCCAACAGGCGCTGTCATGGCAATCGTTGTGCTTTTCTCTTCGAAGCCAACTGGGGCAGTCATGGAGATCTTCTCATTGATCCGATTTTTTCCAAAAATATATGCCGCGATCAATCGAAATCCTTGGCTAGACGCTGAAGCCATATCGCCATCTACCTTTACCTCCGCCAGTATTAAAGGTTCATAAACCCTTAATTCAAATGGCGGAGCATTTTCTATTACAGAATATTGTGGTTCTTCAATTGCCATGGCCGTACCTGTAAGTAGGAAAGCTATTAGAAGCAGAGGTACTCTACAAATCGAATGCCAATGCACTATGCACTTACCATTGCGACTGGAGGATAAAACCTTGAGCGTTATAACTGAGGGTT
>CAILON010000432.1 GCA_903835865.1 uncultured beta proteobacterium | reverse complement strand
TCAACATAATTTAAACAGAGTTCGTGAATTAGCCCCAGAATCAAAAATTTGGGCCGTTATTAAGGCTAGAGCCTATGGCCATTCTTTTGACTCGGCCATCAAGGGCCTGGCTGCTACTGACGGCTTTGCGCTGCTAGACATTGAAGATGCTCGCTGGTTGAGGCAGCACGGCTGGAGAGGTCGGATTTTGCTGCTCGAGGGTCTTTTTCATGAGAATGAACTCCTTTTAGCACAAGAACTCAATTGCGATCTGGTTGTGCATTGTGAAACTCAAGTTCAGTGGTTGGAGAAATTTGAAGGTAAAGCCCATAATCCTTTTAATGTTTTTCTAAAAATGAATTCAGGAATGAATCGTCTGGGTTTTAAACCAACGGCGTATCGAACTGCGTTTCACCGCTTGCATTCCGCTGGCTATCATCTTCATCACATGACCCATTTTGCCAATGCTGATCAAGTAGATCAGCAACCGTCGGTGGGTAAACAGATGGAAGTCTTTAGCGAAACGATTGAGGGGCTTGATGCCCCAACATCCCTCGCTAATTCTGCGACGATTCTATGGCACCGTAATGCCCTTGGTGATTGGGTGCGACCTGGCATCATGCTTTATGGCGCCTCACCAACTGGCAATTACGAGGACATCAAGCATGCGCAACTAAAAGCAGCAATGCAACTGCATAGCGAAATTATAGATATTCAAGAATTACAGAAGGGTGACCGCATTGGTTATGGTGGTCGCTATGAGGCCCCCGAAACAATGCGCGTAGGAATTGTGGCATGTGGCTATGCAGATGGTTATCCACGTCAAGCTAAAGACGGTACCCCAGTGTGGGTATATGAGGCTGACAAAGATGGTGCAGGACTTATTTGTCCCATCGTTGGCAGAGTCTCAATGGATATGCTCTCCATCGATCTTCGCAATGCGCCTTATGCAAAAATTGGCAGCGTCGTTGAATTATGGGGTGATCAGATACCCGTAGATCAAGTTGCGCAAATGAGTGACACGATAGGTTACGAATTACTTTGCGCGCTTGCTCCACGCGTGCCAGTAGCAATTAGGTAATTACTTGTTCCAGATCTGCCACCATTGACGCTCTTTTTTAGCCCGTTGCCCAGTTTGTAGCATTGGACTATCGGGGAAGTTGAGCGCAAATACACGAGCGGTATCGCTACTGAGTTCAACCATTCCCAATTTTTCATAGGACTTGAAAAGCAAGTAGAGCGCCTCTTCAACGGCGGGCGCGCGATCGTAATCACGAATGACTAATTGAGCGCGGTTGGCAGAGGCTAGGTAGGCCCCACGCTGATAGTAGAAGCGGGCAACAATCACGTCGGCTTCAGCCAAAGAGTTCACGATGTAGCGCATACGATCCAAGGAGTCTGGAGCATATTTGCTGTTTGGGAATCTCTCAACAACAATCTTGAATGACTCAAAGGCATCTTTGGCGGCCTTAGGATCACGCTCGCTCAAGTCTTGTCCAGTAAACCGACCCAACCATCCCAGATCATCATTAAAAGTGATGAGGCCTTTGAGATAGTAGGCGTAGTCTAAATTATCACTACCTTGATGCAGTTTTATAAAGCGATCAATTGCCACCATTGCTTGTGGCGTGTCTTGAGCTTTCCAATAGCAATACGCAGCGTTAATTTGGGCTTGTTGAGAATAGGGGCCAAACGGAAAGCGTGCCTCTAGCTTCTCAAAATATTTTCCGCACTTTCCAAAGTCAGCACTGTTCAATTTATCAGTAGCCTCAGAGTAGAGTTTGGATTCAGACCAAATATCGGTATCGTCCTTTTGCCCATCACTACCAGCGCATCCACCAAGAACAGCCAAGACAAATAGGCAGACTAAGAGCAGCCCTGAAGTCCTCAAGATTGAGGGCGCTGCAAATTTAGATGGAGCAGAATTCACAGCAAGCCTTAAACTGGCGTCTGAAATTACGTCGGACATAACTGAAAGGCCTTTTAAGCGTGGCATTGCTGCAAACTCCTGATTCGAATCCTATTGATTATATCGATGAAGAGGATTTCATCTCATTAGAGATTTCTCAAGATATGGCCGGGGAACGCCTGGATAAGGCTTTAGCGACTTATTTGCCAGATTATTCCCGTAATCGGCTAAAGGCATGGGTTGAGGCTGGTGCTGTAACAGTGGATGGAAAGGTCACAAAATCCCGGTATTTACTTCATGGCGGCGAGAGTATCAAGGTATTTCCCCAGGAAATGCCCGAGCAATTTGCCTTTGCGCCAGAAGACATTCCCTTGGATGTGGTTTACGAAGACTCCTCTGTAATTGTGATTAATAAACCTCCGGGACTCGTGGTCCATCCGGCAGCAGGAAATTGGACGGGTACTTTATTGAATGGGCTCTTGTTTCGTTTTCCTGAGCTAAAGACTTTGCCGCGCGCCGGAATAGTGCACCGCTTGGATAAGGATACTTCGGGCTTAATGGTCGTTGCTAGGACCTCTCAAGCGCAGACCTCGCTGGTGAGGCAACTCCAAGAGCGCACGGTTGGCCGACGTTATTTGGCCCTGGTATGGGGTGATGCTCCGAGTCAAGGCAAGGTATTGGCAACAGTGGGTCGAGACCAGCGTGATCGACTAAAGATGGCGGCAGGCAGCCCACAAGGCAAGCCAGCGGCCACACTTTTTAGGCGACTTGCCAAGGGATTTTTCAATGAAGCCCCGTTAGCTCTGATGGAGTGTCGATTAGAGACTGGTCGGACGCATCAGATTAGGGTGCACCTAGAATCACTTGGTTTTCCCTTATTGGGCGATCCGGTATATAGAAAAAAAACACCGGGAGCTGCCAAGACGCTCAATTTTGGTCGGCAGGCCCTACATGCTTATGCTTTAAGTCTCCAGCACCCCGTTAGCAATGAAGTAATGACTTGGTTTAAGTTGCCCCCCGAGGATTTATTCCTACTTCTTCCTCAACTTGGAATGACGCCAGAGGATTTACCTAAAGAGGAAGCGCTCTTAGCCTCCATAAAAAACGATCGAGCATGATGCGTTTAATGAGACCGCACTGGCAAGCTCCGCATGGGGTTCATGCTCTAGCGACTACTCGTATGGGTGGTTGCAGTCATCCACCTTACGACTCTTTGAATTTGGGTGATCACGTGGGCGATAGCCTTGAGAGTGTCCAGGAGAATCGGCGGCTATTAAGAGTGCAACTTCCATCAGATCCTTTGTGGATGAGACAAGTACATGGCATAACAGTAAGCACCCCTCACAGCCGATCTCAAGGCATTAATAGCGTTATTGAGGCCGACGCCATTGTGACTAAGACGCCCAATGAAGTGCTAGCTATTTTGACTGCCGATTGCCTACCAGTTTTATTTGCTGCAAAAGATGGTTCAGTAGTTGGGGCATCGCATGCAGGCTGGAGGGGTCTTTGTGGTGGAGTGTTAGAAGAAACCCTCAAGGAAATGCTTTCACTCTGCGATCACTTGGCGGCAGGGGATGTATTGGCCTGGCTTGGCCCTGCAATCGGACCCGATGCATTTGAAGTGGGGGAAGATGTTTATGAAGCCTTTGCTAGCTCTGGAGTCCAGGCCGGATCAAAAGACTTTGTTCCTATTGCTGGGAAATCAGGGAAGTATTTGGCAAATCTTTACTCCTTAGCAACTGCCCGTTTAAGGTCTATCGGAATCCATCAGATTAGTGGAGGTGAAATGTGTACTTATCATGACAAGCAAGATTTTTTTTCTTATCGACGTGATGGCACTACTGGTCGATCTGCATCCCTCATTTGGATTTCTGAATAATTAGCTCAGACTTTCCTAGTTTAGTGCGGG
>CAILON010000431.1 GCA_903835865.1 uncultured beta proteobacterium | reverse complement strand
CCATCAAAAATGGTGATCTCTTGGATGCCAAACTGGTCACGCAGACGCGACAATAAAAGTGTCAGCTCAGCAGGGCTAGCGTGGTTCGGCATAGACTGGACTTGGTTTGCAACGATGCGGCCCTCGTCCTGCAATTCCTGAAGGGAGGCCCCCAAGGTAGCGCGCCCGAGCTCCAAGCCAGCCTCTAGAGCCGATTCAACTTGAACATCAAACCATGTCTCAATACTTCTAGAGACAAACTGCAAAGAAACGCCATACAAAATCAATCCTGGCACGACGCCTACTAATGCAAAAATCATAGCTAATTTAGCAATCAAGCGTGTACCAAAGCGTCCCTTATGCCAACGAATAGCAATGACTACAACCAAAGTTAAAATGACCAACGCCAAACAGATACCGATCACCACATTAGCCGCGTAAAGCCAAATAAAGTAGCTGTCAAAGAACTTTGTATTGGAGGATGCGATCGACAACATAATGAGCAGGAATAATGCAAACGCACCAATGCCTATCGCAGCAAAAGGAAGCGCCCGTTTTTTCCACACTTCTTTTTGGAAAAAACGAGATTGGATTGATGCTCTAGGATTCATCATCGCTTAATAAGGTTTGGCCCATTTGGCAAAAACGGAAAATGTAGCCAATCGCTTGAAACATTCCAGTCTCGATTGTTCAGAGCGTTTACTTGAAATGGTTTAGGCAACTTACTGAGGTCCAAGGTCATGCGCAGACCTGCGGTATAAGGCTTAGCGGGATCAATTTGATTATTGTCAATGACACGCCACCCACCGATTGTGCCAACCGCTTGCAAAGCTTCTGAGATTGTCCTGGCAGAGAAAGTAAAGCCTTCTGACGCAATACGATACTGCTGAGTTAAGGGCTGATAAGAAAGCCGCGTTTGTCTTTGTGCTAGCGCAGGCTTTTCATCAAACCAGTACCAGCGTGAACGTGTTACATCGAACTCTGTCTGAAAATAAAGAACCACTCCTTTTTGAACTGCATCCTCCAGACCTGGGGAAAGTTCGATCTTGAAAGTAGCATTTAGAAGCCAATCGTTATCCGCCCGCTCTAGCTCTACCGACGTGATTTTGATTCCCTCTGCACCAGCTGCAGCCGAGAAAAAATTCAGCGCAAGAAGGCAGCAAAAGATGAGCTGCTTAATGCTTTGGCTCATTGTCCATTTTTCTTAAACAAGGCATAGAAAAAACCATCGTTTGTTTCGGAAGGCAAAATTTGCCCCGGGGCGCTTAATCGTAACGCATTGCCGTGCTCAGCTACAAACCAAGCAGCCTGGGTTTCCCCTTCCTCTGGGAATAACGAGCAGGTGACATATAAAAGCAAGCCCTCGGGCTTAAGCATCTTCCAGGCCTGGGCCAAAATACCGCGCTGCCTTTGCTGCAAAGACTTCACATCTGCTTCGCGCCTTAGAAATGGAATATCTGGGTGACGAGACACGATTCCGGAGGCAGAGCAGGGAGCATCAAGCAAAATTTTGTCAAAGGGCCTGCCATCCCACCACGCTGCTTTGGATGCATCGCCCCGAGTAATTTTGACTCTATCTGATTGCAAACGCAGCCGATCCAAATTGCCGCCAATTTTTCCGAGGCGCTCCCCATCTATTTCCAGGGCAACAACTTCACAATCTGCCAACTCTAGTAAATGAGCCGTCTTGCCGCCAGGCGCAGCGCAAGCATCCAGAATGAGCTCGCCAGGTTTTGGATCCAGAAGCACTGCGGCTATTTGCGCGCCCGCATCTTGAACAGATACTGCGCCACCATAAAAGCCCGGCAAATCCGATACAGGTACTGGCTCACTTAATAAAAGCGCTGCATCTAACTTCAATCCAGCGACCTCTTCAATTGGCGTAGAAGAAATACCCGCTTGTGTTAACAGTTCTTGGTACTGACTACGATCATATTGCTTTACATTTACACGTAAGATCAAGGGAGCCCGTTGTGCTTGCTGGATGAGTAACGCCTGCCAAACTTTAGAATAATTTTTCTTCAGGCTTGCGCGCCACCAAGGTGGCACAAACATCAGAAT
>CAILON010000430.1 GCA_903835865.1 uncultured beta proteobacterium | reverse complement strand
CTACAGCAAACCGTCAAACTTTCGTTGGTTTGAAGGACAGCAAAATTGGTTGGGCTGCAGTTGGTACTCAGTACACAAACATTCACACTCAAGTTGCAGCAACTGATCCAGGCATGACAAACAACGTAGGTGGTAACGTAATTTATGCAACATCTACATTGCCAGCTACATCTATTGGTGCTGGTACAAACGGTAACGTTGATTCATACACATTGCGTACTGGTAACACATTGTTTGCAGCTTCAAATACTTTTGCTGGTTTCCAAGGTAACGCTGCTTACACATTAAACGCTTCTAGCGCAACAGAGACACAAAATACTCCTGCTGGAACTGGTTACACTGGTGGCGCAACTAACAAAACTGGTTGGCAGTTAGGTTTGAACTACACATTGAGCAAGTTCTATGCAACAGCTAACTTCCAGTCATTCAAAATTAGCAATCCTTGGACAGCAACAACTGCACAAGTTGCAGTTGGTGGCGTAGGCGCAGCAGTTGGCGCACCTGTTCTATACGGTGCAGGCAATGCTGCAAATACTGGTTCAAACGACAAGTCTAACCAAGGCTACGTAGCTGCTACGTATGACTTCGGTATCTTGAAGGCATACGGTCAGTGGATCACACGTAAGGATTCTTCTGTAATCAATCCTAGCGCCTATGTTAAGCGTCAAGCTCAACAGATCGGTGTTCGTTCTTACATCACTCCAACAGTTGAAGGTTGGGCTTCTGTAGGTAACGGTCGTTACACATACTTCGGTTCTTCTACAAGCGCTTCTGTAAGCGGTTGGCAGGCTGGTTTGAACTACTACCTCAGCAAGCGTACAAACTTGTACGCAATCTATGGTGGAACAAACACATCTACTTCTGCATACACAAACTTGAGCTACTCTCAACAGAACTACGCTTTGGGCTTGCGTCACACTTTCTAATTTGATGCTAGCGTAAGCTAGTGTTGAATTTAAAAGTAAGCTTTAAATCAAAACCCACTGTGGAAACACAGTGGGTTTTTTTTCATTTACTCAGCTTCAATATGAGAATTAAGCACAAATAACTTAGGGTGCACATATGGGGAATGGTTCTCATCACCCATTTGACAAACCAACCTTGTCACCTTATGGGCTTGTATAGCCAGCAGTCTTCACCTGTAGGTTTTTAATCGCATTCCCAGCTCATAAAAGCCTACAGTTTTATAGCGTAAGCCCTAAGGGAGCTTTGTTTTGGGGCGCTGTAGTATTGGGGGTGACAATTGTAAATTATTGGAGATAATGCTAGATTGAGTCTTAAATCGCATTTTTAGCCACTTGAAGATTGCGAAAAGTTAAAGAGCTATTAGTTCACCCCTTACATTATTGGAAGAGCACCTCATGAAAATGAAACAAATAAGCCAAATTTTTGCTTTGACTGCCCTCGTGGCAATATCAGGCACTGCAGTTGCTGCCAGCGCCACTATGGACAAAATTAAATCATCTGGCGCAGTAACCATGGGCGTTCGGGAATCCTCTATTCCGATGTCCTATACGACTGGAGACAGTCGCTTTGACGGATATCACGTAGAAGTATGCCGCATGATTTTGAGTGACATCAAAGACAAATTGGGCATGAGCACCTTGCGCACTAATTACCAACCAGTCACATCCCAAAACCGTGTACCTTTGGTACAAAACGGTACTGTTGATATTGAGTGCGGTACAACAACCAATAATGCTGGTCGTGCAAAAGATGTTGGTTTTGCTAATACACTTTATGTTGAAGAAGTGCGCATCGCTGTAAAAGCAAACTCCGGAATTAATTCTATTGCTCAGTTGGCAGGCAAAAAAGTGGCCACAACTACTGGCACTACTTCTGTTCAGCTATTGCGCAAACATGAAAAAGCCAATGGCGTGAACTTCGATGAAGTGTATGGCAAAGACCATGCTGATAGCTTCTTGCTCTTGGAGTCTGGCCGCGCTGATGCATTCGTAATGGATGGATCGATCTTGGCGGGCAACATCGCTAACGCTAAAAATCCGAAGGACTACAAAATCGTTGGCGAGGTCTTAAGTACAGAACCAATCGCCATCATGGTTCCTAAGAATGATCCAGAATTTAAAGCCGCTGTAAATGATGCAATTGCTAAGATTGTTGCAAATGGCAAAATGCCAGCGTTATGGGATAAGTGGTTCTTAAAGCCAATTCCACCAAAAAATATCGTAGTTGGTCTTGAGTTATCCCCGGCAACTAAAAATGCTTGGGCTAATCTAAATGACAAACCAGCGGAAGATTATCAGCAGAAGAAATAATTTTTCCAGTGTTGCTCGTCAACATAGACAACTCTTAATGGCGAGCTAACTTTATGGCACTAGATTTAGACATTTTTTGTAAGAGCACTTTAGACGGAGAAGTGGTTGATCACTGCTTCTCCTCTCTATTAGGGCTTAACCAAAATGCTGATCCAAGTTACTTAGATTGGCTGATGACTGCCTGGGGCTGGACCTTAGCGGTTGCTGGCCTAGGTCTGACCATTGCCTTGATTGTGGGTGGGGTCGTGGGTACATTGCGCACACTCCCTGATACAGGTAGGGGCAGCAGGATTCTGGTTCGCTTTGCTACTGCTTGGGTAGAGTTATTCAGAAATATTCCTGTCTTAGTTCAAGTATTTCTTTGGTATCACGTCATTCCTGCATTTATTGTGCCCTTGAAGATGCTACCTTCCTATTGGCTGGTAAGTATTGCCTTAGGCTTTTACACTTCGGCACGGATTGCAGAGCAGGTTAGGGCTGGTATTCAGTCGCTGCCAGGTGGTCAGCGCGCTGCTGCTACTGCCTTAGGTTTAACCACCACCCAAGCCTACCGTTACATCATCTTGCCAATGGCTTTGCGAATCGTAATTCCGCCATTGACTTCAGAGAGTATGAATGCGATTAAAAATTCTTCGGTAGCGTTTGCGGTATCGGTACCTGAGCTCACATTGTTTGCCATGCAAGCACAAGAAGAAACCTCTCATGGTGTTGAAATTTACTTAGCAGTTACTTTGCTCTATGCGCTTTCTGCTTTCGGAGTAAACCGTGTCATGGCGCTCATCGAAAAGCGAAGTCGCATACCGGGCTTTATCAGCCCATCTAACGATGCTGTGGCTCATTAAATGGATCTAATATGTTGAGTCTAGATCTAAGTTTCTACAACTGGGAATTATTCACTGGGTATATCCTCAAGGGATTGCTATTTAGTGTGCAGTTGACTGTTATCGCAACCATCGGTGGCATTGTGGTGGGGACCTTCTTGGCCTTAATGCGTTTATCTGGTCGTCCAGCTTTGGTCTACCCAGCAACGATTTATGTGAACACCATGCGTTCGATTCCACTGGTCATGGTCATTCTCTGGTTCTTCTTGCTTATTCCAATGTTGATTGGCAAACCCATTGGGGCTGACCTGTCTGCAACGTTGACTTTTATTGCCTTTGAAGCCGCTTTCTTTTCAGAGATTGTGCGCGCAGGCATTCAGTCGGTGCCTAAGGGGCAAACCTATGCTGGTGAAGCATTGGGCATGACCTATGGTCAAAACATGCGCCTGATTGTCTTACCCCAAGCATTTCGCAATATGATCCCCGTCTTTATGACGCAAACTATTATCTTGTTCCAGGACACCTCTTTGGTATATGCCATTGGCGCTTATGACTTACTGAAAGGCTTTGAGATTGCTGGCAAGAACTATGGTCGCCCCATTGAGACTTATATCTTGGCGGCTGCAACGTATTTCGTGATCTGTTTTTCATTGTCCAAAATTGTTCGCAAGATTCATACCAAAATTGCGATCATTCGTTAATTTATTTATTCTATTTGCTACCCACTACATAGACCATCATGATTGAACTTCAAAACGTTTCGAAATGGTATGGCTCCTTTCAGGTTCTAACGGATTGCAGCACCTCAATCAATAAAGGTGAGGTGGTAGTGATTTGCGGACCATCAGGATCTGGTAAATCAACACTCATTAAAACGATTAATGCCCTAGAGCCCTTCCAGGCCGGTGAAATTACGGTTGATGGCATCAATTTGCATAACCCTAAAACGAATCTTCCTAAGTTGCGCTCACGCGTGGGGATGGTGTTTCAAAATTTTGAATTGTTTCCTCACTTAAGCATTACTGAAAACCTGACGCTTGCTCAAATCAAAGTGTTGGGACGCTCAACTGATGAAGCTAAAACCCATGGCTTGAAGTATCTTGAAAGAGTTGGCTTAATTGCGCAGAAAGATAAGTTTCCTGGCCAACTTTCTGGCGGGCAACAACAGCGTGTGGCAATTGCACGTGCTTTGAGTATGGATCCCATCTTGATGTTGTTTGATGAGCCCACTTCTGCATTAGACCCAGAGATGGTCGGTGAAGTCTTGGATGTCATGGTTAAGTTAGCCAATGAGGGTATGACTATGTGCTGCGTCACGCATGAAATGGGATTTGCGCGCAAAGTAGGCAACCGAGTGATTTTTATGGATCAAGGCCGAATTTTGGAAGATTGCAGTAAAGAGGAATTCTTCGGTAATCCAGATGCACGCTCATCTAGAGCAAAAGATTTCTTGTCTAAGATTCTATCGAACTAAATTCTAGCCGTGCATTTTGGGTTTAGGTCGTTTTCCAATGCTGACCTTAAGCTCTAGTTCTTTTCCTTTGCGCAAAACCTTGATAGTGGCCTCATTTCCAGGTCCAAGCTGTGCAATTTGATTGAGAAGCTGTCTTACGTCTTTGGTCGCTTGAGTGTTCACCGCAATGAGGACATCTCCAGGCTTAGCGCCGCCACGGTCTGCAGGCCCTCCCTCAAGGACTCCGGAGAGTATTACCCCCTCGGTATTGCTTGGCAGTCCAAGAGACTCCGCAAGTTCCTTAGAGAGACTCTGAGGTTCCACCCCAATCCATCCACGCGTCACAGAACCATTATTCAAAATGGATTCCATCACTTGTTTGGCTAAGCTAACAGGGATCGCAAATCCAATACCCATCGATCCACCATTGTTAGAAAAGATCGCCGTGTTGATGCCAATGAGATTGCCGCGCGTGTCAATTAGTGCGCCACCAGAATTACCTGGATTAATTGCTGCATCAGTTTGAATAAAGTTTTCAAAAGTGTTGATGCCTACATGATCGCGCCCCATTGCTGAAACGATTCCTGAAGTAACGGTTTGACCAACGCCAAATGGATTGCCAATGGCAAGCACTACATCACCCACATGAACGGAATCAATTTTTCCAAAAGTGATCGGAGTGGGTAAATGTTTTGCTTCAATCTTTAAAACGGCGATATCCGTTTCGGGGTCACTTCCAATAACTTGCGCTTTTAATTTACGACCATCGGCTAATGCCACATCAATATCGCTGGCATCGCTAATGACGTGATGGTTTGTAAGAATAATTCCTTCGGGACTGACTAATACCCCTGAGCCCAGGCTGGAGCTGGGTTCTTCGTCTGGTGCTTGATCACCAAAAAAGAATTTAAATAAAGGATCTGAAGAATTACCGTTACTTCCTTTACGAGATTTTGATTTGGTCGTAGCTTTGCTCGTGAAAATATTGACAACTGCAGGCATCGATTTTTTAACAGCCTCATGATATGAACCGGGACTGATGCTGCCGCTGTCATAAGCACCTTCTTTTAAGGTGATGCTATCGACAAGAGTGCTGCTCTGTATGCCATACAGCCAACTTGGCTTAAGGATCATCACTATGAACCAAGCAGCCAAAAAAATAGTGACTACTTGTGCAAATAAAATCCAAAGTCGATTAAACATGATTTATTTTTTCAGGCTATCGCGAATTTCGCGCAACAACACAACATCTTCTGGTGTTGGTGGTGCTGGCGGCGCATCGATGATGCGAATCTTATTCACGACTTTGATCATTTGAAAAATGGCAAAAGCCAAGATAATGAAATTGATGGAAATAGTAATGAAATTGCCATAGGCAAAGATGGGAATTCCAGCCTTTTTGAGAGCATCGAAGGTTCTAGGAACGCCCTGAGGAATATTACCGAGAACGATGAAGAGATTGGTAAAGTCAATGTGACCCCCAAAAAGGGTTGAAATGACTGGCATAACGATGTCATTTACCAGGGAATCAACGATTTTTCCGAATGCCCCGCCAATAATCACACCAACGGCTAAATCAATGACGTTACCCTTTACGGCAAAGTCGCGAAACTCCTTTAAAACACCCATAATTGCCCTCCTTTTTGCTTGTATACAGATTAACCTGAGATTAACCCCATAACTTTCTTGCTTACCCCACTTTTTACTTTAAAATCCTACCTTTAAGCAATTTCCACCCATAAATACCCTTTCTAGGAATTTTGTAAATGAGTGACAAGCCCTGT
>CAILON010000429.1 GCA_903835865.1 uncultured beta proteobacterium | reverse complement strand
CCGCGTAAAAAACCTCAGTGCAATGGGCTATATCAAGATGGCTGCCAATGTTGATGGGCGCAAAAAAGAAGTTATGCCTACTAAGCTAGCGCTTAAGCGTTACGAAGAGATTTCTAAATGCCTAGAAAAGGCTGCAAAAGCAAGTTAATAAAACCTTCTTTGCTGAATTTCTGCATACAATAAAAAAGCCCTTCTAATCAGGGCTTTTTTATTACTGGAGTACTTGATATTGATTTAGACGTTAAATAAGAAGTTCAATACATCTCCATCTTTAACGACATACTCTTTACCTTCAGCGCGCATCTTGCCGGCCTCTTTGGCGCCCGTCTCACCCTTAAACTGAATGAAGTCATCATAAGAAATTGTCTGCGCACGAATAAAGCCGCGCTCAAAATCAGTATGAATAACACCTGCCGCCTGTGGCGCTGTATCGCCTTGATGAATAGTCCAAGCGCGAACCTCTTTAACGCCTGCCGTAAAGTAGGTCTGTAAGCCCAATAGCTTATAGCCTGCACGAATAACTCGATCCAATCCCGACTCTTCCATGCCCAAGTCAGCTAAAAACTCAAGCTTATCGGCATCATCCAAATCGGCGATCTCTGCTTCAATTGCTGCACATACCGCTACTACTGGCGCTCCCTCTTTAGCGGCATGCGCAATAACAGCCTCTAAATGGGGGTTATTAGTAAAGCCGTCTTCTTTGACGTTGGCGATATACATCGTCGGTTTTGCGGTAATTAAACAAAGCGGCTTTAAAAGAAGGTTTTCTTCTTCGCTCAGTTTCATACTGCGCACTGGCAAAGCCTGATCTAGATGGGCTTGTACCTTGGTCAGTACAGCCACCAAGGCTGCGGCATCTTTGTCATTGCCTGACTTTGCTGCCTTGCTTGAACGATGGAGTGTTTTTTCAACAGTGGTTAAATCAGATAAAGCCAATTCGGTATCAATCACTGCGATATCTGAAATCGGGTCAATTTTCCCAGCCACGTGAATCACGTTAGGATCCTCAAAGCAGCGAACCACATGGGTAATGGCGTCTGTTTCTCGAATATTGGCTAAAAATTGGTTACCCAGACCTTCACCTTTCGAGGCGCCAGCCACTAGACCCGCAATATCAACAAACTCAACTGCGGCCGGCAATACCCGCTCTGGCTTCACAATCTCAGCCAAGGCGGCTAAACGGGGGTCAGGAACCTCAACTATGCCCACATTAGGCTCGATCGTGCAGAAAGGATAGTTTTCCGCTGCGATTCCAGCCTTGGTAAGCGCATTAAAGAGGGTAGATTTGCCGACATTAGGCAGGCCGACGATGCCACATTTCAAAGACATGTCGGTATTGTAAGGGGCTTGTTTCGATATCATCGAGTTATGTCAGAAGTTCACTTAAAAACACCCTCAAAATCCCCCGCCCATTCCAGCCAAACTCGCTTTGTAGATGTGGCGGTGATTGGCGGAGGCATTGCTGGTAAAGCTTGCGCACTGGGCCTGGCGCAACTTGGCCTTCAAACTATTGAAATTGCACCCGATCTAGGGCAGACGGTTGCCAGCCCTCAAGGCAAGCAATGGGGGCAACGAATTTATGCCTTTTCTCCCAGCACTCAAAAGTTACTGGCCCATTTGCAGATATGGGATGCTCTTGACCATACTCGCTTGCAACCAGTTCGAGATATGCGAATTTATGGGGATCGTGGTGAAAAAACTGATCAACTTCATCTTTCAGCATTTGAAGCAGGCATCCCACAGTTGGCATGGATTGGTGAATCCAATTTAATTGAACATACGATTGATCAAGCATCACGCTTTCAAAATAAGTTGGAGCGTATTGCCGATGTCGTAGAAAAAATAAATGCTGATGGGGCTGGTGTGACCCTACATCTGAAGGACGGTGCCCCGATTCACGCTCAACTTGTGATCGCAGCTGATGGCGCAAATTCACCTATTCGCTCTGAACTCGGAATTACTACGAGTGAAGAAAGTTATTCACAAAGCGCGGTTGTGGCAAATTGGACTTGTACTTATCCTCATTTAGAAACAGCATTTCAGTGGTTCTTACCAGGCGGCGATATAGTAGCAATGCTGCCATTGCCCAACAAGCAAGCTTCAATGGTTTGGTCAACCTCTCCGGAGAATGCGACAGAACTATTAACACTTGATCAATCACAATGGGCTGAGAAATTTTCTACGATTGCGAACGGTGCAATTGAAAAGCAACTTGGAGAGCTCACACTCAACTCGATACCTGCAGCCTTTCCATTAAGAAAAATTCGGGCGAGTCGCTTTATAGGCCCTGAATCTGCGCCGAAGGTAGCCTTAATTGGCGATGCGGCCCACGTCATGCATCCGCTAGCAGGACAAGGATTGAATTTAGGTCTGCGTGATGTTGCTGTCCTGCTCAATATTCTTGGGAAACGCGAGTCCTTCCGCTCCCCAAGTGATCCTGTTCTTTTGCGTCGCTATGAACGCCAGCGTCAAGGTGATACCAGTGCACTGCTCTGGGTCACCGACAAGCTCAAGAAATTATTTTCTGCATCAAGCAACACCGAGCGTCAACTCCGTAATTGGGGTCTTGGTCTTGTGAATAAAAGTCACTTTATAAAACAGCGCTTGATTGAGCGTGCCTTAGGGGAAATTGATTTTGAATAAATTTATATCAAGTTGTACATTGGCTTTTGCTGTTCTACTTTGTACGCAAGTAGCACATGCGCAAGCTGAACTACAACTGAAAACGGAGCTACAAAAAAAAATGGGGAGCAATGCCAAAGTTCGCAGTGTCGTCCCCGCCCCAGTGAATGGCTTATATGAAGTTCTGGTTGGTAACGATGTCTTCTATACCGATAGCACCGGAAAATATCTGATTCAGGGCGAGATTATTGAACTTGCAACCGGTAAAAATATTACCGAGCAAAGACAAGCAGACCTCAATCGAATTAAGTGGGCTGATCTTTCTACGGCCAATGCCATCAAAAACGTACGTGGGAATGGGAGCCGGCAGTTGGCAGTATTTTCAGATCCCAACTGCGGATACTGTAAGCGCCTAGAAAAGTCATTACAGCAATTAGATAACGTCACTATCTACACTTACCTGATCCCCATTTTGTCTCCAGACTCAGCCCAGAAATCTAAACAAATTTGGTGCTCTGCAGATCCCTATAAAGCCTATATCGACTGGATGATCAATGGCATCGCTCCCAGCGGGAAGAGTGATTGCAATACCCCTTTAGATAAAAATATGGTCTTTGCAAAGTCTTATGGCATCACAGGCACCCCCACTCTTTTCTTTACGGATGGCAGTCGCTTCCCAGGTGCCGTTCAGATCACCGATATCGAAAAGAAATTTAGCACCCTTAAATAATCTCCATGAGTCAATCCGACCTACCTGAAATTCAATACACCGTATGGCCAGCAGACCTTCATAGCCATCGCTTTTTGGTTAAGTTGCATATTGCCAATCCCGATCCTGATGGACAAGTGCTGGAGATGCCGGCATGGATTCCGGGAAGTTATTTAATTCGAGATTTCAGCAAGCAGATTGAATCTATTGAGGTTCATACTGCAGGCGCCAATAGAAAGAAACTTTCATTAGAGCGGATTAATAACGATCAGTGGCGTCTTCCCAAGGGAAGTGATGCGGTAAACGTTTTGATCACCGTCTACGCCTTTGATTCTTCGGTTCGCGCAGCTTATCTTGACTCTGAGCGTGCTTTCTTTAATGCAAGCAGCCTATGCTTGGCTGTAAAAGGTCAAGAGCAATTACCATGCTCCCTTGCCATTGTTGCGCCTGAAGCTGCGTCAGTCGATCATTGGTCTGTACAAACTAGCATGCGAGCCGTGAAAACAGATGCACAAGGCTTTGGTTTTTATCTTGCACAAAATTATGATGACCTCTTGGATCACCCCGTTGCAATGGGTGAATTTCAATTACTTAGCTGGACATCCCAAGGCGTGCCACATCGTATGGCTATTCAAGGGTGCACGCATCCAATTGATACAAGCCGTCTTGCCGACGATCTTAAGGCCATTTGCACTTCAACCATTCTATTATTTGAGCCTAAAACAAAACGCGCCCCATTTAATGGTTATTTATTTTTAGTCAACGCTGTTCTAAATGGTTATGGCGGTCTTGAACATCGCAATAGCACTGCTTTGTTATGTCGTCGCGATCAAATTCCACAAGAGAAAGTGCTCTACGAAGAAAATGCTTACCGTGAATTTTTAGGTTTATGTAGTCACGAGTACTTTCATGCATGGCTCGTAAAACGCATTCAACCACAAGCTTTCCGACCATACCAACTCGATCGCAGAAATCATACTCGTCTACTTTGGCTGTTTGAGGGCTTTACAAGCTACTACGATGACCTCCAACTGTTCCGCAGCAAACGTATTGATCTTCAAGCCTATCTGAAATTAGTTGCTGATAATTGGAATGGGATTTTGCGTGGTCCTGGCAGGCAAAAGCAAAGCTTAGCGGACAGCTCATTTGATGCTTGGACCAAGTATTACCAAGCTGATGAAAACACTCCAAATGCTGTAGTGAGCTATTACGGTAAGGGCGCTCTGCTTGCTTTGGGATTGGACTTACAAATTCGGGCGTTCTCAAATAATAAAAAATCCTTAGACGATCTCATGCGCTTAATTTGGCAAAAACATGGGATTACTGCAGAGGGAATTGCCGAAGACGGATTAGATGACTTGGTCATCTTGCTGCTAGGCAAAGAATTTACCAAAACTTGGAACGAGATCAAATCTAAATATATTTTTGGCACAGAAGATATTCCCATTCAAAAGTGGATTAGCTCAAAACTGATTTCGATTAAAGCCAAACCACAATCCAAACTGGAAAAGCTAAAGTTGCAATTTGGTATGCGCCATGCGGAATCTAGCGGCTGGCTTAAAGTCACTCATGTGTTAGATGGTGGGCTAGCTCAGACTGCAGGCCTTGCAGCCGGAGACCTTCTAGCCAGTATTAATGGGCAACGTATGACAAACACCCGATGGGATAAGGTTCTTGGTGGTCTATCTGAGGGTGAAAGCATGAGCATCTGCTTCTATCGTGATGACTTGATGCATGAGCGCATGGCTTTGCTTCAAAACAGTCAAATACCTGCTCAATATGAACTGAGTTCAACGAACAAATCTCTATAAACTGAATGCCCTCTTTTTCTGAAAAAGATATTCCACCAGATTGGCGAGATTTGCTTGGTGATTACTTTCATTCAAGCGCATGGAGTGTATTAAAAAACAATTTGCAGGCAACCTTAGATCAAGGGAAAGAACGCAT
>CAILON010000428.1 GCA_903835865.1 uncultured beta proteobacterium | reverse complement strand
TGATCAATAAACTGATAGCTTTTGGCAATAGTTCCTGCAAATAATTTACCCAAATCACTTTCTAACATAGCCCGAGTTGCGAAAGCGGTATCCCACAACTGAGAGCCATTATAACCACTCATTTTCATACCATCTTCAGCAACCCACAAATAATCATACCAACGTGCCACATGCTTTTTAAATTGCACGGAATCTTTTCCGTAAGCATGCCAAATGCAAATAGAGTTAATTGCTTTATTGACCGGGCCTATATTGATGTAATCAGTTTGAGCATCTTCAGCATTTAGGTATTTTAAAATATAAGCTACAGCCTTCTTTCTTAACCAGGGGTTAAGTATCTTCTCATAGGTATTAGTAAAAAAATTCATCCACTTTAAAACAGGAGATGGGATAGTGTAAGCATCTTTTCCACAAACTGTATTGCGCTGCTTTGGCCAATTAATCGTATCAAAAGCTTCGTTATAAATTTCTTCTCTTAATGACAAAATCAATTCATTCTCAGGCGCTTTAATTCGCTGAGCATAACAATACGCCATGGGCAAATACACCATGCGACTATGACACCAATAACGCCAAGGATGAACCGGCAACCATTTGGGAAACAACCACATCTCCGGAAAGAGACTGTTAAAACCTTCCCATGCATATAAATTCAAAATGGAAAGATAAAATTTTCCCCATGATGGAATGCCGGTAGCTCCCCCATGTTGACTAATCCATGTCCTAGCCTTTACCAACTGCTCATTATCCTTCTCAACTCCCAAAATTCGCAACGACACATATTGCATAACCGTACCAAACATTGTTGATTCGCCTTCAATATGCATACCCCAACCAGCATCTTTATTTTGATGGTTGAATAAATAGATTTTCATCATTTCCTGATGCGCTTTAGGAAACGGTGTATCAGAAATATACGAAGCAATCAGTAAGCCTGGCAAAAGAAATAATGGGCCGCCATAGTCTCCCGGCCAATGACCTTCATCACTTTGTAAAAAAGTGAAATAATTAATTCCTTTAATCAACGCATTCGTTATTTTCTGCTGTTCGGGATCTTCTGATTGCGGAATTTTTCCAGAAAACTCGTGAAACTTTGCATTTATAGCAGCATTTCTAAAAACCTTATCACCTGAATTGGGATTGCTAAACTTGTCAAACTGGAAGTCTTGAGCAAACTGTTTTATTTCTTCATTCGAAATATTGTCAGCATGCTGAAGATGTTGACTCATATTCTTTGACTCGGACTTAAAAGCCCAAATATGCCTTCCTTTTTCAGTAAGTAGCTGCCAATTTTTCCAGCTTTTTTTTACATTCAGCATAGTTTTATGGGGTATTTTCTCGTAGTTAATCTATATAAATGTCATTTTACAAAAAAAACGATCCCTATAGTGCTTCTATTCACTTATTAAACAATGCAATACGAACCATTGCCATAAGACCTTTCAGTTTTTTTAACAGGCCAGGCTGACTACGCAAGCGCTCATGGCCAGGCAATAACTGCCCTTTAGCAAGCTTGCCTATTTTCATTTTTACAGCAGGATCAAGTTTGTTATCAGCAGCGAGTTCAAAAAACAAGGCTTTAACATTCCCTAAATCAAAGAAATCCCTTTGCCATTCCCATTTATAATTACCGCCATAACGAAACCAAGACCCGCCAATGCCTTCTACTTGATAATGCGTGCCGTCCTCCCGAAGGGCTGGCGAAACTTGATGCCAGAGACCAATCACTTCACCTTGCTTTTCATCAATCAAAATTCTATGGTACGGATAGCGCCACTCCTCAAAGCCTTCCATTTGCACACCTAAGGCCCACTCTTCAATTTCTTTACGGCTACGCGCCACAAACTCTTCATTAGGGCCGATA
>CAILON010000427.1 GCA_903835865.1 uncultured beta proteobacterium | reverse complement strand
GAGATAGCAATGAACTCGCGATCGAAAGCTTTTGCAGAAAGGCGTGCCAAAGTCGTTTTGCCCACACCTGGTGGCCCCCACAAAATCATTGAATGCGGCTTGCCTGAGGCAAATGCCAGGTTGAGGGGTTTACCTGGTGCTAATAAATGGGCTTGACCAATGACTTCTTCAATCGCCTTGGGGCGCAGCGCTTCCGCTAAGGGTGGCGGCGGGGTGCTATCAAAGAGACTGCTCATAAAAGCATTAAGCCTGAATAAATAAGATTACTAATGCCGCCCAGGCAAGACAGGCTGCAGCAACATAGGTTAAGCGATTACGTATCGTCATGAATGCAGCGCGAGCTTCATCGCTTGAGAAATAATACTGATAAGTATTTTGATCAATATTGCGTTGAATAATTAAGGTCGACGCTAGGATTAAGAGGCCTACGGGGATATAGATGTGCAAGGCTAACCATGCAACGAGTGCCGGGATAACCCCCCAAATCCAGGCGTTACGATCTTCCCATCTGTCGCCGGGAGGTGCCTTTCCTAAAGTATGTAAGTTGGCACCCCAATGCAAGGCCCCCATAAATGAGGTGATTACCGCACCATAACCTGCCAAGGATTCTGCGCTTAAATAATTGACGGGTGTTGGAGCTAGTTGAACCAATAAGGCAAGTCCAACAAAAGGAATTAATCCTGCATAAGCTAATTTAAGTACAAGGGGTGGCAGTGGGTTCACGAAAGATTTGTTCTGTAATGAAATATTAAATTAGAAAAATATTATTTATCGTAGGTATAGACGCCACGACCTGTTTTACGACCAAGATAACCAGCGGCTACCATTTCACGAAGAAGCGGGCAAGGGCGGTATTTGGAGTCACTAAAGTTTTCAAAATACACTTCCATTACCGCTAGGCAAGTATCTAAACCAATGAGGTCGGCTAACGCGAGTGGACCAATCGGCTGATTGCATCCTAACTTCATGCCGGCATCAATATCTTCAGGGCTAGCCAAACCTTCAGATAGCACAAAAAAGGCTTCATTAATCATCGGTAGCAAGATACGATTGACGACAAAGCCTGGAGAGTTCTTTACAGTAATGGGCTCTTTACCAACGCGCTTTGCCATTTCGATAATGGCAGCATGAGTGGCATCGCTAGTTTGAAGGCCTCGTATCACCTCCACCAAGGCCATCAAAGGGGGTGGGTTAAAGAAGTGCATTCCAATAAAGCGTGCAGGATTGGAGTCCAATGCTGCTAGCTTGGTAATCGAAAGGGATGAGGTATTCGTAGCAATGATGGTGTCCTTGCTCACAATCTCGTCGACTTGATGCAAGATCTTTTCTTTAATCGCTTGATTTTCGGTAGCAGCCTCAATGACTAAACCAAGACCTTTAAAGTCTTCATAGGAAGTACTGCCTTTAATACGTTTGAGGGCAGCATCTTTTGCTTCGGGCGTCAAAGTTTCTTTTTTAACTAAGCGATCTAAGCTTTTGCTAATTTGTTCTAGGCCCCGAGCAACTGCTGCTTCGTTAATATCAACCATGACGACGTCAAGGCCGGCAACTGCACACACTTGTGCAATACCATTACCCATAGTGCCCGCACCGATCACACCGACTGATTGAATCTTCATTTCATTTCCTTTTTTGATACTGTGTTGAACCAAATAATTGTTCTCTTGCTTTGTCATCATGCAAGGGTTTGCGTAATGCTGTTAATACTGCGCATCCGCGCTGCACTGCTGGGCGCTCACCAATCTTTTCAAACCATTTTTTGAAATGCGGGTAATCATTCAAATCCATTCCCTGATTCTTCCAATTTCGAGTCCAAGGATATATCGCCATATCTGCTATTGAATATGTTTTACCAGCAATATAGGGATTATCTTTCAGTTGGCGATCTAAAACACCATATAAACGCTTTGCTTCATTGGTATAGCGATTGACTGCGTAGTCGATTTTCTCAGGTGCATAAATGCGGAAATGGTGATTTTGCCCAAGCATTGGGCCTAATCCGCCCATTTGGAACATCAGCCATTGCAGCACTTCATATTTACCGCGGGTAGATTGAGGTAAAAACTTTCCTGTTTTGCCTGCTAGGTACAGCAAAATTGCGCCAGATTCAAAAATGCTGATCGGCTTTCCATCGGGCCCGTTTGGATCAACCAAGGCAGGAATCTTATTGTTAGGACTAATTTTTAGAAAATTAGCAGCAAATTGATCTCCGGCGCCAATATCAATGGGATGGGCAATCCAATCATGATCGAGTTTGTAGCCACATTCTTCAAGCATGATGTGCACTTTGTGGCCATTGGGGGTGGGCCAGCTATATACATCAATCACACGTTGTTTGGATTTAAGATTTTTCATGGGGTCTCCGGGATTTAGTGTTTATTTTTTTATAGTTTTTGCAAGCGCTCTAATGCATTGGATAGCGTGAGCTCTTGTTTAGCAAAGCAAAAACGAATAACGCCTGATTCTGTCGGCTCTTCATAGAAAGCAGAAACTGGAATTGCTGCTACGCCTATTTCCTTAGTAAGCCATTGGCAAAAGTCTGATTCATTCAATTTTGCTTGGGGGATATTGAGTTTGGAATAGTCAACGCACTGAAAGTAAGTTCCTGGAGTGGGCAGTAATTTAAATTTGGTAGAGGCTAATCCAGCTCTAAAAAAATCGCGCTTGGCCTGATAGAACCTTGGAAGATTGAGGTAATGACTTTCATCCTGGAGATAAGAAGCGAATCCATACTGCATAGGAGTGTTGACAGTAAAAACATTGAATTGATGCACCTTCCGAAACTCTTTTGTAAGAGCGGGTGGGGCAGCAACATAACCTACTTTCCAGCCGGTCACATGATAGGTTTTGCCAAAGCTGGAGATTAAAAAGCTTCTGGCTGCTAGTTCTGGGTGGGAGGCTACGCTGTGGTGTTGGGCGCCATCGTAGACCATATGTTCATACACTTCATCACTCAAAATCAATGCAGATGTATTTCTGACTAATTGCGCAAGGCGTTCTAAATCAGCGCGTTGCCACACCATCCCAGTTGGATTGTGAGGAGTATTAATTATGATGAGTCGAGTTTTTGGATTGATGGCTTCTGCCAAGGCATCCCAAGGAATTTCATAAGAATTGACTTGACCGTTTTCATCACGAATAGTTTCCAAAGAGACTGCTTTGACTATTCCGCCCGCCAATTCAACGGAGGGTCTATAGCTATCGTAAGCGGGCTCAATGATGACAACTTCATCGCCAGGGCTTACGCAACACAGTATTGCCGTCAAAATTCCTTGAGTACCACCCGCAGTAATCGTGATCTCAGATTCCGGATCATATTGATGACCGTATAAGTTAGCTATCTTATCTGCGATCCCATTGCGCAACTGTGCAATGCCAATCATGGGCGGATATTGATTGTGATTAGCGAGCATTGCTTCATGAACCCCTGCAATCAATTTTGGGTCGCAAGGAAAATCTGGAAAGCCTTGCCCTAAATTGATTGCCTGATACTTGGTAGCAAGAGCAGACATCACCGTGAACACAGTAGTCCCAACCTTGGGCAGGCGACTTGGAAATGATGGGGTGGGGTCTTGAATTTGGCTCATGGAAAGGGCGCTTAGGGATTTAAGGCAGAGTAATCTTGTAGTCGCTAGAATGGAAGTAATACATAAACAAATTGTGCCATGCTGATCATACTTTCCCCTGCTAAATCCTTAGATTACAAGACCTCGGTCAAGGTCAAGGCGACTACTTTGCCTGAGTTTGCCTCCGAATCCGCCAAGTTAATTACCGATCTCAAGAAGCTAGCGCCTCAAGAAGTGGCTAATCTAATGGGCTTGTCTGATCCATTGGCCGCCTTAAACGTGGGTCGCTATCGTGATTGGTCTAAAAAATTTACCGAGATCAATAGCAAGCCAGCAATTTATGCCTTTGATGGTGATGTTTACGACGGCTTCGATGTGAAATCACTTAATGCCAAAGCCATTGATTTTGCTCAAGATCACATTCGAATCTTATCGGGTCTGTATGGCGCCTTAAGGCCTTTAGATTTAATGCAGGCCTATCGTCTAGAGATGGGAACTACCTTAAAGAATGTGCGAGGTAAGGATCTGTATGCTTTTTGGGGTAGTAGGGTGACAGATTCCTTGAAAAAGATTTTGGATAAAGAGAAGAAGCCGGTATTGCTGAACTTAGCCTCCGAGGAGTACTTTAAGGTTTTGCAAGCAAAAGATCTGGGGTGCCCCGTGATTGCCCCTGTTTTTCAGGATGCAAAAGAGGGCAAGTACAAGATCATTTCTTTTTACGCAAAGCGGGCTCGCGGCTTGATGGCTCGTTATGTGGTAGAAAATCGAATGAGCGACCCAGTCGACTTAAAAGGTTTTAATGTAGATGGCTACAAATATTGTGCCGCAGAGTCAAAAGTACATAAGCCAGTTTTTAGGCGCGCAGAAAGAAAATAATGGCCGTACATCGCACTAAGTCCTCGCAGCGAGCCTCTCCCGATGTGGAGCGACTGGTTGCGGATGCTATTTCTTTGGCTGCCTCGGGTAGTCAAGTAGAGGACCGTTTTTGGGAAGAGCGTTTAAATGTTCGTCTTATGCGTTTATTGAAAAGCCAGAATCAAAATGTAATTGATGCAGCCCTAGATCAAACTTTTCGCATCAATACGGTGGCTTTTGAAGTATTGGCAGATAGCGCTGAAACTTTGGCTGAATCACTTCGAATGGAGCATGAGGGTCAAGAGTGGGATGTACTTTTACTCGCTTTACCGATTGTGGCTCATACACGCTATCAAATACCCTCAGGCCCATTGCCCGTCAATATCATTGAGGCGACAGCGCAAGCCTTACATTCTGCGATTGCTGCAAACGATACCCGTTTAGCCATTGTTCCTTGGCTATACAGCATTGATCAAATGCCTCATTCACATTGTCAAACACGAGTATTGACTGAGGCCTTAGCAAATGCTGCAATCTTGGCTAAAGAAGTAAAGCTGGAGTTGCGAGATATGACTGAAACCATAGCAGTGCTAGCAGACCCCCGTTTCATCATTGCTGCTTTAAGTGCCCCTAGTGGCGCACCCATATTTCGTTGGCAAGCTGAACCACCTACACGCCAAGAGCGTGGGGTGAGTTTGATTGGTTGGCAAAACGCAATGCATGACCCAATTGCTTCATTGCTTCCGGGTTGCGAATTTGAGCTCCTATTGCCAGAGTCTTATTTCACTAATTGCCGATTGGCAGACAAGCATGTACGCCCATTGAGTATTCGTGCCGCAGTCAATTACTTGGAGAGCAGTTTAGGTATTTTGCCAGCCGGTCTATCTTGCGTAGTGGGGGCTTTTGGCGAAGAGCAGACTGATGAATACCGTATTTCATTTAGTGCAAAAGGCTCCTCCGAAATTATGTATGGTGTGATCTGGCCTTTGTATGATCGTGAGAGCGTCAGTAATGATGCTTTGAATGATTTATCGGATGATGAAAGCCCCATCAAAAAGATTTGCGATGCCTTGCATGATGCAGGGGTAGAGGATGTGTTTCGTCACGCAATGTTATTTGAACCAGAGTTATGTGATGATTGCGGTGCGCCCTTATTTCCGGACCGTTCCGGTGAGGCGGTTCACGCAGAGATGCCCGATGATGCTCCAACACAGCAGCCTTTATTTCATTGAGGTGTTAGCTAGCAATAATTGAAATGCTTGATGGGTAAATAAAAAAGCCGAGGATTGCTCGGCTTTTTTATGAGGTGCTACTTGCTTACTTAGTTTGGCACAAAAGGTTCTGCACCTGCAAATAAGTAAGGTAATTTGCCGGATTTCATCTCTGCTGTTTGGCAGAAATCAGCCAGGCGAACGCCCGCCTTAATATTAAAGAGCATTGCCTTATTGCCCAAAACTACAAGATCATGACCTGAGTCGGTGTTCTTGTAACGCAAGCTACCCGGCAAGGAGGTTTGACGAGCTAATTCATAAGATTTGGCTTCCCAAATAATGCGAATTTTTTCGGTCGTTCCTGAAGTTTTAAACTGTTTGCTTTCGCTGCAAGTCCAAATAATTTCTTCATTCGCAATTGCATTTGCAGTAAATCCTAAGCCTGCAATTGCAATGCTTACAGCAAGAAGAGTTTTCTTCATAAAGTAATTTCCTTAAGAGAGTAAATGCTTAACGCCAGCCTGCTCTTCGAGTAATTCATTGAGGGTGTGATTCATGCGCTCACGTGAAAACTCATCGATTTCGAGTCCTTCGATCATTTTGTATTCCCCATTTTCGCATACTACTGGGAAGCCATAAATTACCTCAGCAGGAATGCCGTATTCCCCTTTGGAGGGGATTCCCATGGTGACCCACTTGCCATTGGTACCAAGAACCCAATCATGAATGTGATCGATTGCGGCATTCGCTGCAGAAGCAGCAGAGGAAAGGCCGCGAGCGTCAATGATGGCTGCGCCACGCTTACCAACGGTTGGAATAAAAACATCTTTATTCCACGTTGCATCATTGATGGAATCTTTAACAGACTGGCCATCAATCGTAGCCAGGCGATAGTCTGGATACATTGTTGGGCTATGGTTGCCCCAAACAACCAATTTCTCGATATCAGCAACAGGCTTGTTTAATTTGTTAGCTAATTGTGAGAGCGCGCGGTTGTGATCAAGGCGCAACATGGCTGTGAAATTTTTCGCAGGAATATCTGGAGCAGATTTCATGGCGATGTAAGCGTTGGTATTAGCTGGGTTTCCAACTACCAATACCTTGACGGTTTTCTTAGCTACTGCATTCAAGGCTTTGCCTTGTGCCGTGAAAATTTGCGCATTAGCGGAAAGTAAATCTTTACGCTCCATACCAGGACCGCGGGGACGTGCGCCAACCAAGAGGGCAATATCAATGTCTTTAAACGCAGTCATTGGATCGGAATGAGCGCTCATGCCTGCCAAGAGGGGGAATGCACAGTCTTCGAGCTCCATCATGACGCCAGCTAATGCTTTTTGAGCCTTTTCGTCTGGAATTTCAAGCAATTGGAGGATGACGGGCTGATCTTTGCCTAAAAGGTCGCCATTGGCGATGCGGAATAGGAGTGAATAACCGATTTGACCGGCTGCACCGGTTACAGCGACACGCATTGGGGCTTTTGCCATTACTAATAACTCCAGATGAAGGTTAATTAACGAAAACTTTTCTATTATCCATCCCAGTGTAGGGACTTTCCATTTACACTGTCAATGATGTCTTATATAAGACTAAGAATTAGCCTGAATTTTATCTAATTGATGCTCTCATGGAGTTAATTTGTCAGAAGTAAGTCAGTCCACCCCGTCATTTAGCCCTCTGTACCAGCAGATTAAGGCGATGATTTTGGCTAGCCTACAAGCTTCAGAATGGCTGCCTGGAGCCGCCATTCCCAGTGAAATGGAGCTTGCAGCTCGTTTTGCCGTAAGCCAAGGAACCGTGCGTAAGGCAATTGACGAGTTGGCCGCCGATAATCTACTGGTTAGGCGTCAAGGCAAAGGAACATTTGTTGCGACGCACCAGGAAGACGACTGGCAATTCCGTTTTTTGCGCTTAGCCCCTGATTCTGGTGAGAAATTTCATCACACCAACCAGTTTTTGGCCTGTGAAAAGGTGTCGGCAATTTCCTATATTGCCAATTTGCTTAAATTAAAGGCAGGTGATCCTGTAATTCGCATTGATCGAATTCAAAGTTTTGCTGGAAAACCCATTGTTTTTGAGGAGATCTGGCTTCCAGGAAATCGTTTCAAAGGCTTAAGCCTTGAGGTGATTCAAGAATGGCATGGCCCTATGTATGCCTTCTATGAGAGTCAATATGCAACCCACATGGTTCGAGCAGAAGAAAAGATTAAGGCAATAGCCGCAGATGAAATATTGGCTGCTCATCTCCAGCTTCCATTAAGCGCTCCATTGCTTTCTGTCGAGAGGGTGGCATTTACCTACGGGAATAAACCAGTAGAAATTCGGCACGCTCGGTACGACACTACTGAACAGCATTATGAGAATAAATTGAACTGATCTTATCCGTATAAATTGAAGCCCGCTTATCCGTAGAAACCAGTATTTAAATCCTAAAAACCCTATAAATTCCCCACCGCCTCTAAGGTTTCCAATAGAATATGTTGCGATACAACAAAACCACACTGAACCTCCACCTAAAGATTGAGATTGCCCATGGTTGATGCACAGCATGACGTAAAAAAAGATAGACCTGTTTACCGAAACATTGGTCTAGCCCAATTGATTAAATACCGCCTTCCTTGGGCCGGGAAAGTTTCTATTCTTCATCGCATTAGTGGAGCAGTATTGTTCCTCTCATTGCCATTTATTTTGTATCTCTTTGATCAGAGTCTTGCCTCTGAGATGAGCTACCAAAAGTTCCAAGCTTTCACTAGCAACATCTTGGTAAAAATTCTTTGCCTTGGTTTGATCTGGTCTTTCTTGCACCACTTCTGTGCTGGTATCCGCTACCTCTTGCTCGATTTAGAAATCGGCGTAGAGAAGTCAGAAGCAAATCGTTCGGCTATTTTTGTATTCATCCTCGGTTTGGCTTTGACTGCAGTGGTTGGCCTCAAATTATTCGGCCTGTATTAAGCGCACATCATTTAAGGAAATTTCATGCCTATTTATCACATCGGACCAAAGCGCTTAGTAGTAGGCGCCCATTACGGTCTCAAAGAATGGATTATTCAGCGCGTCACAGCTATTGTGATGGTGATATTCACGGTTGTTTTATTGCTTGACTATTGCATCACTGGAAGTGCTACTTATGAAGGCTGGGCCGGCTTATTTAGCAACCAGTTCATGAAGCTACTAACGCTCTTAGCCTTAATTAGCTTGTTCTACCACGCCTGGATTGGTATGCGTGACATCTGGATGGATTACATCAAGCCAGTCAGTATTCGTTTAACACTTCAAGTGTTAACGGTTTTGTATCTCGTAGCGTGTGCGGCTTATGCCGTTCAAATTTTGTGGAAAGTGTAATTCGATGACTGCAATTAAAAAATCATTGCCACGCCGCCGTTTTGATGCGGTGATTGTTGGAGCAGGTGGTTCGGGTATGCGTGCTTCATTGCAATTGGCTGAAGCTGGCTTGAATGTCGCTGTATTAACTAAAGTATTTCCAACGCGATCACATACTGTTGCAGCGCAAGGTGGTATCGGCGCTTCTTTGGGTAACATGAGTGAAGATAATTGGCACTATCACTTTTATGACACCATCAAAGGCTCTGACTGGTTAGGCGACCAAGACGTTATCGAGTTTATGTGTCGCGAAGCTCCCAAAGTAGTTTATGAGCTAGAGCATTTTGGTATGCCATTTGACCGTAACCCTGACGGCACAATCTATCAGCGTCCATTCGGTGGACACACTGCGAACTATGGTGAAAAACCAGTTCAGCGTGCTTGTGCTGCTGCAGACCGTACTGGCCATGCAATGTTGCACACTTTGTACCAACGTAACGTGCGTGCTAAAACCAATTTCTTTGTGGAATGGTTGGCTTTAGATTTGATTCGTGATGATGCAGGCGATGTAGTGGGTGTTACTGCCCTCGAAATGGAAACTGGCCAGGTATACATCTTGGAAGCCAAGATTGTGATGCTGGCAACTGGTGGTGCAGGCCGTATTTGGGACGCATCTACCAATGCATTTATTAATACCGGTGATGGTATGGGTCTTGCTGCTCGCGTAGGCATTCCATTGGAAGATATGGAATTCTGGCAATTCCACCCAACTGGCGTAGCTGGTGCGGGTGTCTTGTTGACAGAAGGTTGTCGTGGCGAAGGCGGTATCTTGCGTAATAAAGATGGTGAGCGTTTCATGGAGCGCTATGCACCCACTTATAAAGATTTAGCGCCACGTGATTTCGTCTCTCGCTGTATGGATCAAGAAATTAAAGAAGGGCGTGGATGTGGCCCTAATGGCGATTACGTAGTGCTTGATTTGACACACATTGGTGCTGAGACCATCATGAAGCGCTTGCCTTCAGTTTATGAAATCGGCATTAACTTTGCTAACGTTGACGTTACTAAAGAACCAATTCCTGTAGTACCAACCATTCACTATCAAATGGGCGGCATTCCTACCAATATCAATGGTCAAGTTGTAGTGCCCGGTAACGGTAAACACAATGAACTCGTAAATGGTCTTTATGCAATTGGTGAGTGTTCATGTGTTTCAGTGCACGGTGCGAACCGCTTAGGTACGAACTCATTGCTTGACCTCTTAGTGTTTGGTCGTGCGGCAGGTAATCACATCGTTAACTTAGATCTCAAGAATCGTGAGTTCAAGCCATTGCCTGCGAATGCTGGTGAGCAGACTTTGGCGCGTATCGCCGCTCTTGATGACTCTACCTCTGGTGAGTATGCACAAGATGTGGCAAACGACATTCGTAAGACGATGCAGAAATACGCTGGCGTGTTCCGTAACCAAGAGTTGATGGATGAAGGTGTTCGTCAAATGGCTAAATTGACCGAGCGTGCTAAGCACTTATGGGTCAAAGACAAGTCGGAGATTTTCAATACTGCCCGCATTGAGGCTTTGGAAGTAGCCAACTTGGTTGAGACTGCAAATGCAACCATGATCTCTGCGGCAGCCCGCAAAGAGAGTCGTGGAGCGCACTCTCATGATGACCATCAAGAGCGTGATGACGAAAACTGGATGAAGCATACCCTTTGGTATAGCGAAGGCAACAAGCTGTCTTACAAGCCAGTTATATTGCAGCCTTTGACTGTTGAGTCCTTCCCTCCTAAAGAACGTACTTTCTAAGCAAAAGAGATAGAAGATGAGTGATATTCGTATATTTGAAATTTACCGCTACGATCCAGATGTCGATGCAGCTCCACGCATGGAGCGTTATGAGTTAGAACTTTCTGGTGAGCGGATGTTGTTGGATGCTTTGATTTCATTGAAGAGGCAAGATGAAACGATTTCATATCGTCGTTCATGCCGTGAAGGTGTGTGCGGTTCCGATGCGATGAACATTAACGGTAAAAATGGTTTGGCTTGTTTGACCAATATGTTGACTTTGCCTAAGGTCATCACAT
>CAILON010000426.1 GCA_903835865.1 uncultured beta proteobacterium | reverse complement strand
CTTCAGGTATTGCAAAAGAGTGTGCTCGTATTTGGGTAAAAGAGTCCGCCGTGGATTTAACCCTTGTGGTTCGTGATGTTGCTCGTGCTCAGCCACTGATTGCCGATCTTCAAGTTCGTAGCCCCCACTCTAAGATTGAAGCAATTTCTGTCGACTTTAATGACGCTACGGCAATCCATAATTTGGTAGAGGTGGTTTATCACAGCAGAACCATTGATAACGTCCTCATTGCACACGGAACTCTTCCTGATCAGGCCGATTGCGAGAATGACCTCAATCTCTGCAAGGAAACTCTAGAGATCAATGGTGTTTCACCTTGCTTATTTGCCGAAGCTTTTGCGCAAGTGATGCAAAACCAAGGAAAAGGCAATATTGCCATCATTGGCTCAGTCGCTGGCGATCGTGGCCGTAAATCCAATTACATCTATGGCGCAGCCAAAGGCTTGGTCTCACGCTATGCGCAGGGTATGCAACACCGCTTTGCTGATAACCGTCTCAAGATCACCTTGATTAAACCTGGCCCTACCGCCACTCCAATGACTGAGAAGATGCGGGCTAAAGGCATGAAGATGGCCCCAGCAGATTTTGTAGCAAAAGAGATTGTAGAGGGTATTGCTAAAGGTAAGTCTGTGATCTATACGCCTAAGAAGTGGCAAATCATCATGCTCATCATTCAGCATCTACCAAGCTTTGTATTTAATAAGCTCAATATCTAGGCGCTATAGATAAAGATGGGCCGCTCAACAGGAGTTCAGTAGATTGACTACTTATCGTTCTGATATAGATGGTCTTCGTGCTGTCGCAGTGCTTGCGGTATTGGCTTTTCATGCGCTTCCTCAAGTATTGCCGGGTGGATTTGTCGGTGTAGATATCTTTTTCGTGATCTCGGGATATCTCATCTCATCTATCCTATATTCCAGCCTGCAGCATCAGCAATTTAGCCTGCTCAATTTTTACTCGCGTCGTATTCGCAGGATATTCCCGGCCTTAATCACTGTTTTTATAGCCAGCTTTGCAATGGGTTGGTATTTCTTCTACGCAGATGAATTCATTAATCTGGGTAGGCACATGATTTCGAGTGCTACCTTTATCCAGAATTGGATCCTAGCTGCTGAGAGTGGATATTTCGATGCTTCAGCTGAGACCAAGCCATTCCTGCACCTCTGGTCACTGGGCGTGGAAGAGCAGTTCTACATCATTTGGCCTTTGCTTCTGTGGGGCGCTTGGAAGCTGCGCGTTAATCTGCTGAAGCTAACCCTCATTTGCTTAGCAGTCTCATTCGCCTGGAACATCTACGAGCTGTATTTTGCTCAAAGCACAATTGCTTTCTATCTGCCCCAAGTGCGCTTTTGGGAATTACTCATTGGGGCAGTACTGGCCTATACCCATTTAAATCCAACCTCTGGATCCTCTCGATTTACTGCTGCACTCGGATTGGCGAACGAGAATGTGCGCTCAATTGTCGGAGCTACTCTTTTACTTCTGAGTTTTTTCTTCATCAATAGTCAAAGAGTATTTCCTGGATTTTGGGCGATCCTACCTGCGCTGGGTGCTGTCTTATTAATCTCTGCTGGCCCCAATGCCATTCTGAACCGCTCTGTTTTATCTAATAAGGCAGCAGTATGGTTTGGCAAAATCAGTTACCCGCTCTATTTATGGCACTGGGTCTTATTGGTATACCTACGAATACTTGAACCCGATTTGTTTGCGAAGGTGAAATTCCGTCTTTTTGCACTTGCATTGGCAGTACTGCTTTCATGGCTAAGCTATCGCTTCATAGAAAAGCCTTTGCGTTTTGGCGCTTACGGCAAACAAAAAACCTGGTTCTTAATTGCGGTGATGATCAGCATCATCTTTCTTGGTCGAGAAATTGTGAATCAAAGTGGCATGGGCTATCGGTTTACTGCCAGTGCTGCCTACTTAGGGGGTGACTTCCATGCGCAGATGCGCAAGAATCTTGAGGATGACTATCAGCAAAACTCTGCTGCTTGTGACTTTTCTCAGCCTGAGAAAAAAACCAATCAACCTAAGATGGAAATTGCTCAGAGTTGCTACGAAGCGGATCCAAATAAACAAGCAGTATTTTTATGGGGCGATTCTCATGCGCAAATGCTAGGTTATGGTCTCAGGAAAAATTTGCCGCCAGATTGGCAATTGCTTCAAGTAGCCAGCGTAGGTTGCAAGCCTAATCCAACCCAAGCGGAAGACTCTAGTAAAAGTTATTGCGAACGGTCTAACTATGTGGCCTTGGAATCAATCAAGAAGACTCATCCCCAAACAGTAGTGCTTGCACAAAGCACAGCATGGCAGATTTCTGAGGTGGAGAGCTTAAGTGATGTCTTGAAAAAGCTAGGCGTACAAAAAATCGTTTTTGTCGGTCAAAGTCCAGAGTGGTCTGATGCACTGCCGACGCTGATGATGCGCAAGCAAGTGGTGGGTATTCCACAGCGCACTAAGAGCGGCCTAGTTCCCGAAACCCTGGCAATGAATGAACGCACCAAACAGCTCTTTGCTGCACCGTCTGCTGGCATTGCTTTCGTGGATTTGATCGATCTATTTTGTAACGCTGATGGTTGCCTGGTGTATTTGGGCAATGATCCTGTTTCTGGAATAACTTACTTT
>CAILON010000425.1 GCA_903835865.1 uncultured beta proteobacterium | reverse complement strand
TGGCTTTAACTTCCATACCAGGTGTAGCACTACGGCAGCAGCTAGGAGCCAAAGTGCGCTCACCATTGATTTCTACAACACATGCACGGCAATTACCATCAGGGCGATAGCCATCTTTAAAACATAGATGGGGAATATCGATGCCATGACGTTTAGCTGCTTTGAGAATAGTCTCACCTTCGTAGGAAACGATTGTTTGACCATCTAATTTGAACTCTACGGTTTGCAGTTCAAGCTCTTTGGAATTGGTTGGTGCGTTCATGTTCTTTTTGTCTGTCCCAATATTGTTCTTTAAGCGACTTTCTTATGCAACTTCATTCGGGAAATATTTGGCAATACAGCGAATCGGATTAGGTGCAGCCTGGCCCAAACCACAAATAGAGGCATCTACCATCACGGTTGCCAAATCTTCTAAGGTATTTTGGTCCCAAGACTTCGCTTGCATGAGTTTGGCTGCTTTACCGGTACCAACTCTGCATGGAGTGCATTGACCACAGCTCTCATGCTCAAAGAAGTGCATCACATTAAGCGCCACATCACGAGCCTTATCTTGATTGCTAAATACCATTACTGCAGCAGAACCAATGAAGCAACCATAAGGTTGCAAGGTATCGAAGTCTAAAGGAATGTCATTCATGGTGGCTGGCAAAATACCGCCTGAAGCGCCGCCTGGTAAGTAACCGTAAAACTGATGGCCCTCTTGCATGCCACCACAATATTCATCAATCAATTCTTGAATAGTAATTCCGGCAGGCGCAAGCTTAACGCCAGGGTTCTTCACGCGTCCACTAACGCTAAAGCTACGCAAGCCTTTGCGATCATGGCGTCCAAAAGAACTAAACCACTCTGGACCACGTTGCACGATGTCGCGCACCCAGTACAGGGTTTCAAAATTGTGCTCTAGAGTTGGTCGACCAAATAAACCTACTTGCGCAATATATGGGGGACGCATGCGTGGCTCACCACGCTTACCTTCAATGCTTTCGATCATGGCAGACTCTTCACCACAGATGTAAGCCCCTGCTCCACGACGCAATTCGATATTGGGTAATTTGAAAGGTGGATTGGCCTTTAACTTCGCCAACTCAAGCTCGAGCAATTCACGGCAGCCGTGATATTCATCTCGTAAATAGATATAACAAGCATCGATGCCAACGACGCTAGCTGCAATGAGCAATCCCTCTAAGAACCGATGGGGATCACGCTCTAAATAAGTGCGATCCTTAAAGGTGCCTGGCTCGCCTTCATCAATATTGACAGCCATTAACTTCGGAGCTGGCTGGTCTTTCACAATGCGCCACTTACGACCCGCTGGAAAGCCTGCGCCACCAAGGCCACGCAATCCAGAATTTTCCATCGCTTTAATGATGCTCTCGGCATCTTTCTTACCACTAGCGATTTCCTTGGATAAGGCATAACCACCTTGAGCACAATAAGATTCATAGCCCACATAGTCCGGCGATACAGCTTGACCTTCACCCTGCGGAGATACACTTTTCTCAGCCAGTACGCCTGACTCAAAGTTGGCATCATCCGCCGCTAAGGGTTGAGTTGTTAAATTATTTTGAATCGCAGCTGCAACCTTGTCGGCTGTAGCAAAGAGCACTGGGAACTGATGAACCACTACCACTGGGGCTTGCTCACAGCGCCCAACACAGGGAGCTGCAACTACTTTGATTTTGTCATTACCCAAAATGGCTGGTAATTTTTCTAATAGACTTTTTGCGCCTGCCAATTCACAAGATATACCGTCACAAACACGAATCGTAATATCCGCAACAGGATCATTGCCACGCACCACTTCAAAGTGATGATAGAAAGTAGCCACTTCATAGACCTCAGCCATCGGCAAATTCATCTCTTTAGCTAGAGCAACCAAATGGCGGTCATGCAGCGCACGATACTCATCATTGAGTTTGTGCAAGTTTTCAATTAATAAATCGCGACGTTGAGAAGCGCTTCCAATAAGACGACGCACTTCTGCAATTGAGGTGTCATCCGCCTGACGTCCTTTAAGCTTACTTTTACGGCGAATGGTCTCCCGCAGATCGTCAGCAGTAGCTACTGCAATTACTTTGACTTCTACAGAAGGCTTGGGGTGATTCATAACTTTTAGCCTCTAATTATTTGCTCGCCGCATTAGGCGTCAAGCTATTTATTCAGTGTTCGTATTTAAGCAATCGACCTTAATAAACAATCCTGTTGCATAAGGCTGGATCAGTCAAACAACTCCTGATTTTGGGTTATTTCACCCCCCAAGTCCTTGACGCCGCTCAAGGGATTGAAATAAGGGTAAACCCTAGGTTAGATCAGTGAAGGTCTAGGTCTATCGCCTGGCGGCAATGAGTAATCTAATTTTCGCTCATAGAGACGAGCCCGGTAGCAATCGTTGTAGCCAGGCGTTCCAATCTGCCACCCAATAGATGTGCAATCTTCCTGTGCTGCAGACTCAATCGAACCGCAGGCCGAAAGTAGTAGAAGGGTCAGCGTGGAAGCTAGAAAAATGCGCATTTTTGATGAATTCATACCTCAAGTCTACTGGATTCTGAGTAGGAGGTTAAGGGAAAGCGTTTACTTGTCTTATTTGTACAAACTCAGCAACAATAGAGCTCAGCAGCAAATACATAATAAAAATTACTTAGTCTGGAGAACCACATGAAATCGATCCATCATCGGATTGCCGCAATTGTCTTTTCTTTTAGCGCCGCCCTACTGTCTGTCACCAATGTGAGCGCCCAATCCCAGGATGGCTATACCCAGTTGATTGATGGCGTGAGTCTAGATGGCTGGAACATTATTGGCAATGCCAGTTGGGTGATTGGCAATGGGGTCGTTGAAGGGAATAAACCTTCTGGATTT
>CAILON010000424.1 GCA_903835865.1 uncultured beta proteobacterium | reverse complement strand
TCATTGGATGCTAATGTACAAACTAGCCCGGTCTCTTCATACACTTCGCGAATAGCAGCATTAATTGGCGTCTCCCCTTCATCGATATGGCCGCCTGGTTGAAGCCAGCGCTTGATGTAAGGATGGAAGATAAGTAAAACTTTGTCATCATTAATTACTAAGCCACTAGCGGTAATGTGGCCTTGCGAATTCTTTCTAGAGAATGGATTACTAGATTTCAAAATTTCTTCTATCTTAAAATTTTTAGTCAATGAATCCTTGTTTGTTCAAAGATTATTAATAGCTTTGCTTTGGTATTTAAGACCATAGACTCTATCAAGCAGCAAAAGTAAGACAACACAACACGCCGAAATCAACATTACTAGCGAAGTTATTGCCCATGTAATGGTGCTCGAGAGCGAGAGAATGTAACCACAGATAGCGCCGAAGAACATTTCAGTAGAGTAAAAAAGTCCGGAAATTAATCCGAAATTATTTCTAAAGGGCTTAGTAACGCCCGCTTGAGTTGCGGGGAAGATGATTCCGATACCAAATAATGCACAAAATACAAATGCCAACAAAGCTGGCAGAGATTTCACCTCAAGTATTGCCAAAATATAAAGAAGCAAGCTTGAAATAAAGACTATCACTCCAGCCATAAAAATTAAACTCCTTAACTCCAAGGCGGCAATCTTCCAGCGAATGAAAAAAGTCCCAAGAATAAATCCGCAAATAGTTGCTGAAAAAATATAACCATACTCAATAGGGGTCACCCGATAATAATGCTGAATTAATGCAGGCGATGACGATAAAAAAGCAAAATAAACTGCCCAAGCGAAACTGATCACCATTGTGTGAAATACAAATTCCCAATCCCTCAATAATTGAAGATATTGCATAAGAACTGTACCAAATTGATATCCCCTTATCCGATCCTGCTTGAGAAGGGTTTCTCTCATACAAATACACAATAGAATCAAAACAAAAAGAGAGAGTAAGGCAAGTGCAAGGAATATTGCCCTCCAACCAAAGTAAGAGGAAATATAGGCGCCAAGAATTGGCCCGAGAATTGGTGAAACCACTAATCCCGTTGCTAGATAGCCTAATACCCTAACCTGGGATTGCAGATCAAATCTATCCCTAACAATAATTCTGGCTATGAGCGTCCCGCAACCTCCCCCAAGAGCCTGAAAAAACCGCCAAACTATTAATTGCTCAATCGTTGAAGCAAAAAAACATCCCACACTTGATACAGCAAAGATTGAAATTCCTGCAATTGAAATAATTCGACGTCCATAAATATCCGCCAAGACCCCAGCAAGTAACAGGCTTAATGAATAGCCAAGCATATATGAAGTCAAGGTATCGGTCAGGCTAGAGTCATATATATCAAAGCTTTCCCCCATGGATCGAATAACAGGGAGATAGGCATCTGTCGCAAGCATGGGCAGTATCACCATCAATAATAGAATTGGCATTAGAAACTGGCTATTACGATACATACGTCTCTTCGCATGGAGATTTATTTATTAGCACTCGATTGTGAAAATTTACTTTAAGAAAGCCTGCTAAATGTCGTGCAATAACTTTTGCCCTCAGCGAGACCATATCCAATGAACTCACAAAGTAGTAAGTTCCAGAAGTTAAGTGTCCAATTGCATAAAAATTATGTAACGCTTCATGACCTCTGCTTTTAACGCGGGCAGTATCATAATCAAGCATGATTCCGCCATGAGGATTTTTTAAGATCATCCCTGATTTGAGTAAATTTTTTATTAATAAAGAATCTGCACCATTACCTATATCCCTGGATGGTCCTGATGCATTAATCAACCAGTCGCAATTTATTTGAGTTCGCATTTCAGAGTCCTTAGTCTTAGAGACTGAGGCAACGAACCGATTTCTTATGGGGGAATCAATCTTGTACAAATAGGGGTAGTGCTTAAGAACTCCCGATCGGAATAGAGAATGCAGCTTAAGTACGGTGTGTATGGGCAAAGGAACCCTCTTAGATGACCATAATCTGTGAAATTTCTGCATGAATAGATCTTTTTCACAATCCTTAAGAGCGTTCCAATAATCACCGACAACATCATCGGTTCTTATGGCTAGATTCTGCCAGGAGGCAAAAATTTCCCCAGACTCAAGCAAATTCTGAATCCAAACGTCATAGCCGATATTTGATGACTTAAAAAATGTATTCCACCTTATTCCAGCTCCAGAAAAATCTTTTCTTGCAACTCTTAATATCTGCCGAATTGAGATTCCCCCCTTATTGTTAATCTTTAGGATTCGAAGATTCTCTGCTGTTAAGTGTTTGAGCTCACATTTATTTATTTGGCATCGCGTCAGAGGGAAATTTGACTCCCTCGTAAAGAACATAATCCGACCTTGATGACCTTGATTTGCCAAAACTACCGCCACATCTGCAGCCGTAAGTTGGCCCCCAATTATGCCGACACTCTCATCCTTTTTAATTAGGCGAGAGTATCTGCTAACGGGATAGGGATTATTAATGTATTGACTTTTGCCACTTAAATTGAATGCATCATTTGGTGAAGTATTACCGATACATAAAATGACGCAATTAAATCTCCTTGAATCGAACTTAATGGTACTTATACCAAAATCACTTGGGCCTAGCATGCAGATACTATTAACTTCTAAATTAATTAACTCTGTTTCGATACCCATTTTCTCAAGGGATAAAATTGCATCTTCTAAACGACTTTTAAGATATAAACCAAAAAATTGGCGAGAAATATACCCATCCGGTGCGACACCTGACTTTGAGATAACTTGATCACCGCCAATGCAAT
>CAILON010000423.1 GCA_903835865.1 uncultured beta proteobacterium | reverse complement strand
GCGAACATCTTAAAAGTATCGAGTAAAAATGATTTCGCGTTGCTAGATGGTATTGGGGGTGAGTGTGCTGGGGCATTGATTTTTTTGGAGCCCGGTCAAACACCTCCTGTAGAAGCGCACGCAAGTAAGTCTATAGAGTGGCTAGAAGAAGATCAGCTAATTGGGGTACTGGAGAAGCTGCCTAAGAGACCGTTGCTTGCTGGAGAGTCTGGATTAAGACTTTCGCTTGCTGGAGCTCAAGAGAAGTTGCCGGTAGTTGTTAGGGAAGTACAGGGTAAGGATAGTCAAGGCAGTCATTTTGAAATTGGCCTACCAAAGAACAATGTTCCAAGCTCGTACATTCTGAAGCCAGAGATATCAGGCGTTGATGGCAGCGTCTATAACGAAGCATTTTGTCTTGCTTTGGCTAAGGAGTTAAAGCTAAGTGCTGCCGCCGCCAAGATTGGCCGCACAAAAGATAAAACGTATCTATTGGTTGAGCGTTATGACCGGTTTGTTGATGGCCATGGGCAACTAAAAAGATTACACCAAGAGGATTTCTGTCAAGCCCTAGGTGTAGCGCCTGAGATTAAATACCAGAATGAGGGTGGGCCCACTATTGGTGACGGATTTGCATTGGTGCGCAAAGTAACTAACCCAAGCGCCCCCAATCTTTTGCGACTATTGGATTACATCATTTTTAATTGCTTGGTAGGTAACAATGATGCTCACGCAAAGAACTTTTCATTGCTCTATAGTCAAAATGGAATTCAATTAGCGCCACTCTATGATGTGTTATCAACGGCGGTCTACCCTGATCTTAGCGATAGAATGGCAATGAAGATTGGTAGCAAGTATCGCTTTGATGAATTACATACGCGCCATTGGGTACAGATGGCCGAAGCAGCTCAGTTAGGCGCGCCTCAACTAAAAAGAAGGGTGCTGGAGATTGCTGGTGCATTGCCGACCCTTGCGCTCAGTCTTCATACTCAATTTAAAGCCAATGATTGGGGTCATCAAATTCTTGGTCAAATTACGTCATTGATTGAAGATCGTTGCACAACAACGGTCAAACGTCTCTCAATGGCAGAGTAATCAAATAAATGGCAAAGGAAATACTGCATCCAAGTTTTTTAAATACATGCGACAACAAAGGTGATGGATCAATATGAAAAAATTACTTCTAATACTTCTCACAATTATTAGTCCACTATGTTTTGCCATTGATTACCCCAATCAGAAAGAGGGGGTGTGGATTGCAAAAGATTTTCAGTTTCATACTGGTGAAACTTTCAAAGAGGCCAAGATTGGCTATATCACCTTGGGCGATCCTAGCAACCCAGCTGTGCTCATCCTGCATGGTACTGGTGGTTCAGCAAAGGGCATGCTCGGAAAAGATTTTGGTGGTGAGTTGTTTCTGGCGGGGCAGCCATTAGATGCGAATAAGTATTTCATTATTATTCCTGATGCAATTGGCGTTGGCAAATCCAGCAAGCCTTCAGACGGTTTGAGGGCGCAATTTCCAAGATATAACTACAGTGATATGGTTCAGGGCCAATACCGCCTTGTGACGGAAGGTCTGGGAGTAAAACATCTCAAGCTAGTCTTAGGTAATTCCATGGGAGGTATGCAGACCTGGTTGTGGGGAACAAACTATCCAGGATTTGCAGACTATCTGGCTCCCATGGCATCAACTCCCAGCGCGATGTCAGGCCGCAATTGGATGATGCGACGCTTTATTTCTGAATCGATTCGCCGTGATCCCGCCTGGAATGGCGGCAATTATGAAGCGCAACCCAAGAGTGCTCATTTTGCGAGCGTCTTCTATCCATTTGCTACTACTGGCGGCAATCAGCATCTGCAATTCTTGGCACCCAATAGCGAAAAGGCGGATGCTATTGTCAATGAAAAACTCAATACTCCTCTGACGATGGATGCTAATGACTATCTCTACCAGTGGGAATCGTCTCGGGACTTTAATCCAGGCCCTGATCTTGAGAAGATTAAAGCTAAGGTATTGGTCATTAATTCGGCTGACGATGAAAGAAATCCCCCTGAGCTGGGCATCATGCAAAAAGAATTAAAACGCGTGAAATCGGCAGAGCTCTATTTAATTCCGGGGAGTGAGCAGACTTTAGGGCATTCCACAACGGGGCAAGGCTAAGTGGTGGAAAGAGAAGCTTAGCCAATGGATGGCGAAGTGAGTTAGTTAAAAAATTTTACTAACAGAAGGAATTCAGTTGGCCTCCGTAGGCGACCAACTGAGAGAACTACTTAACCAATAACACTGGCTGTTTAGATCGG
>CAILON010000422.1 GCA_903835865.1 uncultured beta proteobacterium | reverse complement strand
TTTAAAAGACATTATTTCTGAGTGGATTGCATTCAGAGTGGGAACTGTTACTCGTCGCACTCAATATCGCCTAGGCAAAGTAAAAGACCGTATGCATATCTTAGAAGGGCGCTTAACCGTTCTTCTAAATATCGATAAGGTCATTAAGATCATTCGCAATAGCGATGAACCCAAGCAAGATTTAATAAAAGAATTCAAACTGACTGACCGTCAAGCCGAGGACATTTTAGATATTCGCTTGCGCCAATTGGCTCGTCTTGAGGGTATCAAAATTGAGCAAGAGCTCAAGGACCTCAAGTCGGAGCGTGATGAATTAGAGGGCTTATTACAAAGCGATACAGTATTGCGTAAACGCATCATCAAAGAAATTGAATCTGACATCAAAGACTTTGGGGATAATCGTCGCACCCTTATCCTAGAGGATAAGCGCGCAGTAGCAGAAACGAAAGTTATTGATGAGCCTGTAACAGTCATTGTTTCTCAAAAAGGTTGGGTGCGAGTGCGTCAGGGCCATGAGCATGACGCAACCCAATTTGGCTTTAAGGCTGGTGATGCGCTGTATGCCACCTTTGAAGTTAGAACGGTGGATGTCATTCAAGGTTTTGGTAGTGATGGTCGGGTCTACACAGTGCCTGTTAGTGAATTGCCTGGGGCGCGTGGAGATGGCTCGCCCTTAACTAGCTTTGTAAACCTAGCGACAGGATCGCAAATGGTAGCGTATTACGCTGGACAGCCTGATGACTTAGTGCTGCTTTCGACTAAAGCAGGGTATGGTTTCCTCGCCAATGTATCGGATATGAGTACTCGTAATAAAGCGGGTAAATCATTCATTAGTGTTGATAATAAAATGCCTGGAGATGCTCCTTTAGGCGCAGCTAAAGTGCAAGTAGGCATGAAGCAGGTTGTTTGTTTATCGGAAGCCTCGAAATTGCTGGTTTTCCCATTAGGTGAGTTAAAGCGTCTGCCTACTGGTGGTAAAGGTGTGATCTTGATGGGTCTAGATGACAAAGAGTCGCTAGCATCTGCTATTGCTGTTGGTCCTAATGGTGCTACGTATTCTGGGGCAGGTCGTGCAGGAAAGCCGACAGAGCTCAGTTTGGATGCGAAGACGCTCAAATCATTTGCGGGAAATCGTGCACGCAAAGGTCATTTCGTTGAACCTCGATTAAAGGATGGGAAGTTGATAGCAAATTAAGTTACTACTTGATTTGCTTCTTCCCGCTATTCCTTTTTGGGGATGCTAATGCCGTATTTGACGGCAATGACTTCAGCCAGAATGGATATAGCAATTTCTGGGGGCGTTAGGGCGCCAATATAAAGCCCTACTGGGCCATGCAATCTACCGACCTGTTCTTGGTTGAGATCAAACTCTAAAAGACGCTCTTTTCGCTTTTGTGTATTTTTACGACTCCCCAATGCACCCACATAAAATGCTGGGGATTTCAGGGCCTCCATCAGTGCCATGTCATCCAATTTTGGGTCATGGGTAAGTGCAACGACTGCCGTATGTGGGTCAACACCTATTTCTAGCAACACATCATCAGGCATACCTTTAAAGAAGCTAACATCTTGCCGGTTGATGCCTTCCGCATATTCTTCGCGAGGATCTATCACAATGACTTCAAAGTCAGAAGCTAAAGCAAAATCAGCGGTGTAAAGAGACAGTTGACCAGCTCCAATAATGACCAAACGCCAACGTGGTCCATAGGTGGTGCACATTGCTTGATCGGTGCAGCTAAATTCATCATGACGGGTGCCAGCAGATAGAGTGGATTTACCAGTTTGCAGTCCAACGGTGCGTCGAGTAATTTGATGAGTGGAAACTTCTTCTAAAAGCTGCTCTAAAACGGCTAACTCCGGTTTGGGCTCGACTAAGAGACGAAGGGTTCCACCACAAGGCAAGCCAAAGCGAGCAGCTTCTTGCTGGCTGACGCCATAGATCACCATCTCAGGAGTGGCGCGCGTCAAAATTTCCGATTGAACTCGGCGAATTAAGTCATCCTCAACACATCCGCCTGACACTGAGCCGGCCACTTGACCATCGTCACGGATTGCTAGCCATGATCCCACTGGGCGCGGTGCCGATCCCCAAGTTTGAACGACAGTAGCAATAGCAACAGGATGGCCTTCTTTGAGCCAAGTTACTGCAGTTTTGAGGACGCTCAAATCGGTACTGTTCATGCTATCTCTGATTTCTTTATCTTGTTTTTATTCTTGCTGGGTGCTTAATTTTCAATTCCTATTTATTATCACTCTAATGA
>CAILON010000421.1 GCA_903835865.1 uncultured beta proteobacterium | reverse complement strand
AGATAAATTGCTCATGGGAGCATTATCTTATCTTTTGGCAAAGCTTAGAACTTTGGTGCGACATCCCACAATAAACCCGTACTATCTTTAGCATTCATGTTGGGTGCTATGCCTGCCGGTAAGGGCCATTCAATACCTACATCGGAGTCGTTCCAAGCAAGGCAAGCTTCGCTTTGCGGATGGTAATAATCTGTTGTCTTATAAAGAAACTCAGCGGTTTCAGAAAGTACCAAAAAACCATGGGCTAATTTTGGAGGGATCCACATTTGCTTTTGATTCTGGGCGCTCAGTTCCACCCCGGCCCACTTTCCATAGGTGGGAGAATCTTTACGAATATCTACCGCAACATCAAAAACGCTGCCAGCTACCACCCTCACCAATTTACCCTGGGTCTTTTCTAACTGGTAATGCAGGCCTCGCAAAGTCCACTGACGAGAAAATGAGTGGTTGTCTTGGACAAACTGGACATCTAAACCTGTCGCCTTTGCAAAATCTTCCGCATTATAGGACTCCGTAAACCAACCGCGTTCATCGCCAAATACTTTAGGCTCGATCACAAATACATCATGGATGGCGGTAGGAGTTACGAGCAACTTTTGCGAACTCATTAGCTACTTTTTTTTGCAGAAAGAGAAATGGGCTGTACAGAGGTATTGAGCTCTTTCACAATTTTGCTGAGGTACTGGCCATAACTATTTTTACTCAGCTGTGAGGCAACTTTGAGCACGGCTTCAGCGCTGATCCATCCTTGACGATAAGCAATCTCTTCCGGGCAAGCAACCATTAAACCTTGGCGCTTTTGTAGGGTTGCAATGAATCCAGCAGCATCTAATAAAGAATCATGCGTGCCAGTATCCAACCAGGCAAAGCCACGACCCATAATTTCTACACTAAGTTCGTTCTTATCCAAGTAAACACGATTAACATCGGTAATCTCGAGTTCACCGCGTGCGCTTGGCTTAATTGAAGCCGCAATGTCACAAACTTGATTGTCATAAAAATACAAGCCTGTTACTGCGTAATTACTTCTGGGGTTTAAGGGCTTCTCTTCGATTGAGAGCGCCTTGTAATCTTTATCAAACTCAACCACACCATAGCGCTCAGGATCATTTACATGATAGGCAAATACCGTTGCTCCCACATTTCGATCATCTGCACTATTGAGCTGATCAACCAACTCATGGCCATAGAAAATATTGTCCCCAAGAACTAAAGCGCTGGGATGATTACCAACGAAATTTTTTCCTAGCGTGAACGCTTGTGCCAGGCCATCTGGAGAAGGCTGAACGCAATACTCAATATTGAGTCCCCACTGAGAACCATCGCCCAAAAGCTCTGAAAAACGCGGTGTGTCGTGCGGTGTAGAGATTAATAAAATATCCCGAATACCTGCCAGCATTAATGTGCTCAAAGGGTAATACACCATTGGCTTATCGTAGACTGGCATCAATTGTTTGGAGACTGCTTGAGTCACGGGATACAGACGGGTACCAGAGCCCCCGGCCAAAATAATTCCCTTACGATTTACCGCCATACTTTTACCTTTTAAATAAGCCCATCTTCGGCTAGCTTACTAACATAGGACTGAACTTGCGTAAGCCAGTCCTCGTTCCAATGCTGCAATTTTGACATATCGCCGCTCTGCTCTATAGCAAGTTGTAGCTTAGCGTTATCCATTCGTGAATTCATGGGTCTAGGGGCTGGTAATGGGTACTCTATAGCCAAAATGGGCTTGATAGCCTCTGGACTCGCTTTTAAGTGAATCCCCGCATCCAAGGCTGCTTGGGTCACTACTCTTGCCAATCCATGCCATGTAGTCTCCCCAGAAGGAACCGCATGATAGATACCTGAAGGAAATGTTCTGAGTTGCATTTGCTGATCTAGCGCCAAATCTAAGCTGACTCTAGCCAACCAATTTGCACTGGTTGGAACCCCATGCTGATCGTGGATCACCCTTAATTCTTCGCGCTCTTTTGCCAAGCGCAAGATAGTACGAATGAAATTACCACCCTCACCATAAACCCAACTCGTGCGGAAAATGGCAAACTGTCCGGAAGATGCGCTGCCGAAGGCTGCCACAATCGCTTCTTCTCCTGCGGCTTTGCTCTGACCATAAATGCCTAAGGGACTGCGATGGTCTTCTTCAATATAGACGCCTTGTTTATTTCCATCAAAGACATAATCCGTGGAGTAATGTAACAAGGTAGCACCATGAGTTGCAGCATAGAGCGCCATCAGTTCAGGTGCTTTTGCATTGATGGCATAAGCTAAGTCTGTTTCAGATTCGGCTTTATCCACTGCGGTGTAGGCAGCAGCATTAATAATCAGATCTGGCTTGAATTGATTGAGTAAGGCATTAATAGCATCAGGATTAGCTAAGTCACATTGATCTCGCCCAATCAATTGAACTTGATTTTGCGTAGAGACATAAGCGTCTTCAAAAAGACTTTGAAATGCCTTTCCTAACTGACCATCCTTACCAAATACGAGGATATTCATTTGTCTCGCTCTAAATGCCTTAGTTGTATTGCTTCTGAACCCAGTCACGGTAAGAGCCGCTCACTACGCCCTCGATCCAAACTGGATTATCTAGATACCACTGAACAGTTTTGCGAATGCCAGTATCAAAAGTCTCCGCTGGACGCCATCCAAGCTCTCGCTCTACCTTACTTGCATCAATGGCATAACGGCGATCATGGCCGGGGCGATCTTTAACGTAAGTAATTTGCTCGGCATAGGACTTGCCGTCAGCGCGGGGCTTTAATTCATCCAAAATACTGCAAATGGTATTCACCACTTCTATATTGGCTTTTTCATTCCAGCCACCAATGTTATAAGTCTCACCCAATTTTCCGGCTTCAAGCACTTTGCGAATAGCTGCGCAATGATCTCCAACATAAAGCCAATCACGTACTTGCTGGCCATCACCATAAATAGGTAACGGTTTACCATTCAGCGCATTCAAAATCACTAAAGGAATCAATTTCTCAGGGAAGTGATATGGACCATAGTTATTAGAGCAATTGGTGGTGACAACTGGGAAACCATAGGTATGGAACCAAGCGCGCACCAAATGATCAGATGCCGCTTTTGATGCAGAGTAAGGGCTATTCGGCTCGTATGAATTAGTTTCAGTAAATGCTGGGTCGCTAGCTGTCAAGGAACCGTATACCTCGTCAGTGGATACATGATGAAAGCGAAATACGTCCTTCGCAACACCCTCAAGACCACTCCAATATTCCCGAGCGCACTCTAATAGATTAAATGTCCCAACAATATTCGTTTGTACAAATTCTGCCGGCCCATGAATAGATCGGTCTACATGGCTTTCAGCAGCAAAATTGACGATTGCACGGGGCTTGTATTGTTGAAGTAACTTGATAACCAACTCTTTATCACCAATATCGCCAAGAACAAAGGTATGTCGCGAATCGTTCTTCAGTGAAGCTAGGGTTTCTAGATTGCCAGCATAGGTTAATTTATCCAGATTGATGATGCCCTCGGTACCAGCATCGGATAACCAATCCAAAACAAAATTGCCGCCAATAAAGCCTGCGCCGCCAGTTACTATGATCATAATAAAAATATATTT
>CAILON010000420.1 GCA_903835865.1 uncultured beta proteobacterium | reverse complement strand
TTCGGCTCGCCTTGATCCAAGATGCGCCCACCAAAACCAATCACCTGACCTTTGGGATTACGAATCGGAAACATAATCCGATCACGAAAGCGATCGTAACGTCTTGCAGTTTGATTACCTTCGCTCTGCTCACTCTGAATGAGTAAGCCACCCTCTAATAATGTTTTAGCCACTTCATCATTAGCGTAAGTACCAAATACTGCTTCGAGACCTTGCCAACCATCTGGTGCATAACCTAAGGAATAACGCTTAGCAATTTCTCCAGTAAGGCCACGCCCTTTTAAATATTCCACTGCACGTGGCGCCACTTTCAGCTGTGTGCGATACCAATCAGAAGCAGCACTCATGACTTCGCTCAGAGCCATTGCTTGTTGCTGTCTTACTACGTCTTGAGCGGTACGCTCTTCACGTGGCACAGTGAGTCCAGCTGAACGCGCTAAATCTTCAATCGCATCCACATAACCCAGCCCTGAATATTCCATCGCAAAACTAATGGCCGAGCCATGCGCTCCACAACCAAAGCAGTGATAGAACTGCTTTGTGGGTGAAACAGAAAAAGAAGGGGATTTTTCAGAATGAAACGGGCACAGACCTTGATAGTTTGCACCCGCTTTTTTTTAACTTCACATGCTCCCCAACCACATCAACGATGTCAATCCGATTTAAAAGATCGGCAATGAAGGATTGGGGGATGAGTGCCATTAGCGCTGAACTGAGTGGCTCACTTCGCCAAAGCGGCTTTCACCAAGGCAGAAACTTTTCCCATATCTGCTTTACCAGCCAATTGCGCCTTAAGAGCAGCAATGACTTTTCCCATATCTTGAGGACCAGCTGCACCAGTGGAGCTCACTGCTGCAGCTACTGCAGCCTCAACCTCAGCATTAGACAATTGCGCAGGCAAATAAGCCTGCAAGATGGCCATTTCACCAGCTTCGATTGCAACTAAATCATCGCGTCCTGCTTTTTCAAACTGAGAGATTGAATCTTTGCGCTGCTTAATCATTTTTTCCACAATCACTATGACGCCAGCATCATCCACCACGATGCGCTCATCTACTTCACGTTGCTTAATGGCTGCCAATAAAAGACGGATGGCGCCTAAACGCGCAACTTCTTTTGCACGCATTGCGTTTTTCATATCTTCGGTAATTTGGTCTTTAAGGCTCATATCGTGGTTCCTGTTGTACTGAATGCTCTTGCTTGATTCTTACATTGATTTTCTAACGATTATTACTCGGACGCTGAAAAAGCAAAAACCCGCTGCGTTTCATCGTCAGCGGGTTTCAAAGCTTCTCGGTGAAGAGAGCTTTTAAATGCGATTAATAAAGCTTTTTAGGCAACATCTGGCTGCGAATACGCTTGTAATGGCGTTTTGCAGCTGCTGCTTTTTTGCGCTTGCGCTCAGCAGTTGGCTTTTCATAGAACTCGCGAGCACGCAAGTCGGTCAAAAGGCCATTTTTTTCAATGGTGCGCTTGAAACGGCGTAATGCCACTTCAAAAGGTTCGTTCTCACGGAGGCGTACTGTAGTCATACTTGTTTAACTCGTTTATGCTGGAAAATTACTGAATCACGGATTCTATCACGACCAAGCGAAAAATGATTGTTTTAGGCATAGAAACATCTTGTGACGAGACTGGGGTGGCTTTATACAACACCATGCCCTGGGAGAGTGCACAACCCGCCTCCCAAGGCATTTTGGGGCAGG
>CAILON010000419.1 GCA_903835865.1 uncultured beta proteobacterium | reverse complement strand
TGCCATTAATCTGCAGCATTAAGGTAATTTCGGTTTGCACAAGAGCAGCCTCATCGACTAAAGGCCATGAGGCATCCAATAAGAGGCCAAACGCTTTTTCATAGCCTACATCTTGCCAAAGTACATGGGTTAAATGCGGCACGACTGGATACAAAATACGCAACAAAATCCCAAGACACTCACGAAGCACGGGTGCGCTAATAGCGCAGTCCTGACCTAGTTTGATTGGCTCAAGAACATTGAGCATCTTCATTGCTGCAGACACGACAGTATTGTATTGACGACGCTGGTAGTCAAAGTTGGCTTGTTTCAAAATACTGTGCACTTCACGGCGCAATTCTTTTTCAGCATCATTGAGATCCGCTGGCAATTGATCCGGTGCAGTACGCAATAACTGAGATTGAATACTGGAGTACATCCAGACGCGGCGTAAGAAACGCGATGCCCCATCCACGCCCGCCCCTGACCACTCTAGTTGTTGCTCAGGAGGTGCTGCAAACATGACAAATAAACGGGCAGTATCAGCGCCGTATTGATCAATTAAAGCTTGGGGATCTACACCGTTGTTCTTACTCTTAGACATCTTTTCTACGCCGCCAATAATAATTGGTGCACTAGAACTTCCATCTTTTAGCTTGGCGCCCTGTGGACGACCTTTTTCATCGAGGTCTAATTCCACATCCAAGGGATTAAGCCAAGTTTTTTTGCCAGACGCATCTTCAGAGTAATAGGTCTCATTAAGAACCATGCCCTGCGTTAGCAAATTCTGAAATGGCTCATCAAAAGTAATGAGATTCATATCGCGCATGACTTTGGTCCAGAAACGCGCATACAGTAAATGCAAAATAGCATGCTCAATACCGCCGATGTATTGATCCATCGGCATCCAATAGCCATTACGTTCATCCACCATCGTCTTAGCATCAGGGCCTGTGTAGCGCATGAAGTACCAAGAAGAATCTACAAAGGTATCCATCGTGTCAGTCTCACGACGCGCAGGCTTGCCACACTTCGGACACTTCACATTTAAAAAATCAGCGCGCTTATTCAGGGGATTGCCGCTACCATCGGGCACACAATCTTCCGGCAACACTACAGGCAAATCTGCCTCGGGCACCGGTACAGCACCACAACCTGGATGAACATCATCACCGCAGTGAATAATTGGAATCGGCGTACCCCAATAGCGTTGACGAGAAATTCCCCAGTCACGCAAACGGTAGGTGGTCTTTATTTCACCAATGCCCAGCTTTTCTAAATCTGTGGCAACGGCACTAACCGCCTCTTCATGAGAGAGGCCATCAAACTTGCCGCTATTTAAACAAATCACGCCTTCTTTTTGGGCGTACCAATCTTCCCAGCGAGTAGCGTTAAACATTGGCGACTCACCCACAAGAGCGATCACTTGCTTAATGGGTAATTGATATTTGAGAGCAAAGGCAAAGTCGCGCTCATCATGTGCAGGTACGCCCATCACAGCGCCATCACCATAAGACATTAGGACATAATTACCAACCCAAACCGGTACTTGCTCATGCGTCAAAGGATGCGTGACATACAGGCCAGTGAACATACCCTCTTTTTCTTGAGTGGCCAAATCAGCCTCAATCACACTCCCGGTTTTGCACTTCTCAATAAAGGCTGCAAGCGCAGGATTGCTAGTGGCTGCTTTGCTTGCCAGTGGGTGCTCAGCAGCAACGGCGCAGAAAGTAACGCCCATGATCGTATCTGCACGTGTAGTGAATACATAGAGCAAGCCGTCTTGAATAAAGTTGCCATGGTCATCTGCGATTTCATGCTTAAAAGCAAAACGCACACCACGGCTTTTGCCGATCCAATTTTGCTGCATGGTTTTGACGCGCTCAGGCCAACCCAAACTATCAAGACCTTCTAGTAACTGTTCTGCATAAGCGGTGATGTTGAAGTAATAACCCGGAATTTCACGCTTCTCAACCAAAGCGCCAGAACGCCAACCGCGTCCGTCGATTACTTGCTCGTTCGCTAAAACGGTTTGATCAATGGGATCCCAATTCACCACCTGAGTCTTGCGATAGGCAATACCCTTTTCCAGCATCTTCAAAAAGAGCCACTGGTTCCAGCGATAGTAATCAGGACTACAAGTAGCCACTTCACGTGACCAATCAATAGCCAAGCCCATCGCCGTCATTTGCTTTTTCATATAAGCAATGTTGTCGTAGGTCCATTGAGCTGGCGGAACCTTGTTCTGAATTGCCGCATTTTCTGCTGGCATACCAAAAGCATCCCAACCCATTGGCATCAAAACGTTATAGCCCTGCATACGAAGCTGACGAGCCATCACATCATTGATGGTGTAGTTGCGCACATGACCCATATGCAACTTTCCTGATGGGTAAGGCAACATCGAGCAGGCGTAATACTTTGGTTTTTGTTTACCAGCTGCATCTACCGCACCTTCAGTCACGCGATACACCTGTGCGCTTTCCCAATCAGCTTGGGCCGCAGCTTCAATGCGGCGGTAGTCGTAATCCTTGCTCATCTAATACAGCTCTTTTCTTCTATCAATATGAATTCAATTACTTGCGCAAACCCAAAACATCTTGCATGTCATAAAGGCCAGATGCTTGGTTTTGTAAGAAACGTGCTGCGCGCAAAGATCCTTGCGCATAAGACTGACGACTGGAGGATTTATGACTAATCTCAATCCGTTCGCCCTCACCCGCAAACAAAACGGTATGGTCGCCCACAATATCGCCACCACGAATGGTCGCAAAACCAATCGTGCCTTCTTTGCGTTCGCCCGTATGGCCTTCACGTGCATACACTGCGACATCATCTAACTTCTCACCTAGGGCTTGTGCAATGACTTCGCCCATCTTAAGAGCAGTCCCTGAAGGGGCGTCTACCTTATGGCGGTGATGCGCTTCGATGATCTCAATGTCATAACCTTCATTCAATATTTTTGCGGCCATTTCCAGCAACTTGAATGTGGCATTCACGCCAACACTCATATTGGGCGCAAACACTATCGCTAATTTTGACGAAACTGCTTTGAGTGTTGCAATTTGCTCAACGCTAAAACCGGTTGTACCAATCACCATCTTGGTACCTGTTTTTTCAGCTACTGCCAAATGGGCCATCGTCCCTTCGGGCCTGGTGAAATCGATCAAAAACTGAGCACCAGTAAGAACTTGTGCTACATCTGCAGAAATCAATACACCCGTTTTTTTACCCAAGAAACCAGCGGCATCCTCACCCAGTAATGGGCATGAGGAATGCTCTAGGGCTCCTACCAACTGAGCATCAGGAGTATTGAGAACCGCTTCGATCAGCATCTTACCCATGCGACCAGTAGCTCCAGCTATTGCAATCTTCATCATGAATTTCTTCGCTCTGTCATTAAAGTATTAAGTACGAACTACAACCCTTGAGTTCTGTTTACTGAGTTTTTAGTGGGGTTGGCTTGTCAGAGCCAGGTGATTCCGTAGCCATATTCGTGGTCGGTGGTGCGCTATCAGCAGATTGGGGAGCAGGAATATCAACAGACTTAGGTTCGGGCGCGGCATTATTGGTTGGGCTAGGAACCAATACTTCTGGTTGTTGCAAAGGCCGCGTTACAGGAGGCTTATTGTTACCTGTAAAGAATTCCCAAAATGAGCGTTTTTGTTTCGCATAGTCATCAATCTCTGCAACCATTTCTACTTCAGTTGGCAAAGCATCACCGTCAAACTTCACCAATTTATCGCCTTCGAAATAGACAGTCACACGACGTTCGCTTCCTATCCGTTGACCTGACCTCTTAAATTCAAAAACATAGTCCCAGCGATTCGCATGAAAGTAGCTGGCCAACAAAGGTGTGCCTAAAACTTGCCGTACCTGTTCACGAGTCATGCCTAATTTCAATTTGGCGTATTGCTCACTAGAAATGAAGTTCCCTTGGACTACATCGGGAACATAGGGCCTAAAAATCGTATTCATCCAAGCGCGTTGATGATCATCAATGGCAGAAGTGCAGCCGCCTAATAAGCCAATACATGCGAGTGTCATCAAACCCGCCCGAGAGGGGGTAGAAACCCCCTTAAAAATGGGGTTCAAAAACCGACTAAAAAGTACAAGGCAATTTTGCATGGCTGGCCGTATCATTAAGACATTGATTTTAGCTCGCAAAGCCATGACCACGAACCAAAACCCATCACCTGCAGATTTAAGAGATATCGGCCTTAAGGCTACTGGCCCTCGCATGAAAATCTTAGATTTTTTTCATCAAAATGGGGGCACCCATTTCAGTGCTGAAGATATCTTTATGGCGCTCGCCAAGGATGATCAAGAAATCGGCTTAGCAACCGTCTATAGGGTGCTGACACAATTTGAGCAAGCGGGCCTATTGCTGCGCAGTCATTTTGAGTCTAGCAAGGGCGATAGCCGAGCAATCTATGAGCTCAACGAAGGAAATCACCACGACCATCTTGTTTGCCTAGATTGTGGTCATGTGGAGGAGTTTGTAGATGAGGCTATTGAGAAAAGACAGCGGGATATCGCAAAAACGCTTGGATTTACCTTACAAGAGCATTCGTTGGCGATGTATGGCCATTGCCAGAAGAAAAACTGCCGAAATAAGCAAAAATAAGCACTTTTAACAACTTTTAAAGATTCTTAAAGAAAAAAGACCTCAAGTAGAGGTCTTTTTGTATTTCCACATCACTAGCAATCAGCAATCAAACAACTTTTACTGATTTTTAGCTACTTTTAACAACAATTAGTTACTTAACTGCCATTAAAGCTTCAGCAGCATTCAGCATTTGTACTGAATAACCCCATTCATTGTCATACCAAGCCAATACTTTGACCAATTTGCCATCAGCAGAGACGCGGGTCTGAGAGGCATCATAAATACTTGGACGTGGATCATGGTTAAAGTCGATTGAAACCAAAGGTAAGGTATTAAAGCCCAAGATACCTTTGAGCTCACCCTCACTAGCAGCCTTCAAAATGGAATTGACTTCATCCACACTGGTGGCACGGCTAGCAGCAAAAGTTAAGTCAACAACAGAAACATTGATTACTGGAACGCGCATCGCAAAACCATCAAAGCGACCTGCGAGCGCTGGCAACACCAAGCCAACCGCTTTAGCAGCGCCCGTTTTCGCTGGAATCATGCTGGTCACTGCTGAACGCGCGCGGCGCATGTCCTTGTGATACACGTCTGTTAATACTTGATCATTGGTAAATGCATGGATCGTCGTCATCAAGCCGGATTCAATACCAATTTTTTCTAACAATGGCTTAACTAGTGGAGCCAAGCAGTTGGTAGTACAACTGGCATTGGAGACAACCACATCACTGGCTTTTAAAACATTTTGATTGACGCCATACACAATGGTGGCGTCCACATCGTTTTCACCAGGAGCAGAAATCAACACTTTCTTTGCGCCCTGAGAAATGTGAACCATGGCTTTTTCTTTGGAAGTAAATTTGCCTGAGCACTCTAAAACCAAATCCACACCTAACTCGCCCCATGGAGTTTCTAAAGGGTTGCGAGTTGAAAACATTTTGATGCGATCGCCATTCACCACCATGCAATCACCGTCTACTTTGACTTCAGCAGGGAAGCGGCCATGTGCTGAGTCATATTGGGTTAAATGGGCATTGATGTCGATATCACCCATGGCATTAATCGCCACAATCTTGATATCCCGTCTTGGCTTGCCATTGACTTGATCTTCATACAAAGCACGCAAAACCATGCGGCCAATACGTCCATAACCATTAATTGCGACACGAATTGTCATTCCATTCCCCTTACAAATATAAATTCTTTAGTGAAGCTTTATTTCTGAGCGATACATTGCTTAACCGTCTTTGCAATCTGATCTGCAGTTAAACCAAAATATTCATATAACTGTGGCGCTGGTGCCGACTCACCAAACGTATCTACGCCATGTACGGCTGCGCATCCATACTTCCACCAGAAATCACTCACACCTGCCTCAACTGCAATACGTGGCACGTTGGCTGGTAATACTTTTGCTTTATAGGCAGCATCTTGTTGATCAAAGACGGTTGTTGATGGCATTGAAACTATCCGCACACCCAAGCCCTCTTTTTCTAATTGCGCTGCAGTCTGCAATGCCAGGGCAATTTCGGAGCCAGTAGCAATAATGACCGCATCAATTTTGGTCGACCTTGGATCTCGCAATACATATCCACCGCGAGCAATCTCTTTAATTTGAGCAGCGCTACGTGAGACAAATGGGCAATTCTGGCGGCTAAAGATCAAGGCACTTGGACCATTCTTGCGCTCTACTGCCGCACCCCAAGCAACCGCACTCTCGGTAGTGTCACAAGGCCTCCAAACCATGAGGTTCGGGATCAAACGCAGACTAGCTACCTGCTCTACTGATTGGTGGGTAGGGCCATCTTCACCCAAGCCAATCGAGTCATGGGTAAAGACAAAAATACTGCGAAGCTTCATCAAGGCAGCCATGCGCAGAGCATTACGACTGTAATCTGAGAAGGTTAAGAAAGTACCACCAAACGGAATGTACCCACCGTGCAACGCAATCCCATTCATGATGGCGCTCATACCGAATTCACGCACACCATAGTTAATGTGATTACCCCATTGATTGCCACGCACTGCTTTACAGGTAGACCAATTGGTTAAGTTTGAGCCAGTTAAGTCAGCTGAGCCGCCCATAAATTCTGGAACAGCCGGCGCCAATGCCTCAATCGCATTTTGACTGGCTTTGCGAGTGGCTACTGTTTCCGCTTTTGCTTCACAAGTTTTTAGATAGGCGTCTAGCGTTGCTGAAAAATCTTTTGATAGATCGCCTTGCATGCGACGTTGTAATTCAGAGGCGAGTTCAGGATATTTATTTTTGTAGGCTTGGAATTGTTTATTCCAATCATGCTCAAGTGCCTGACCACGCTTTTTGAAATCCCAGGCCGCATAAATATCTTTTGGAATTTCAAAAGGTGCATAAGGCCAATTCATGGCAACGCGAGTCGCAGCAATTTCAGTTGCACCCAGTGGTGAACCGTGCACTTTATCGCTCCCAGCCATATTGGGCGAGCCCTTGCCAATAGCAGTCTTACAGCAAATTAATGTCGGCTTGTCACTCTTCTTCGCTTTGACAATAGCAGCAGATATGGCTTCCGCATCATGGCCATCCACATCACGAATCACGTTCCAGCCATAGGCTTCAAAACGTTTTGGTGTGTCTTCGTTAAACCAAGAAACTACTTTGCCATCAATCGAGATGCCGTTGTCATCCCACAATGCAATTAACTTATTGAGCTTTAAGGTGCCGGCTAATGAACATACTTCATGACTAATGCCTTCCATCAAACAACCGTCACCTAAAAATACATAGGTGTAGTGATCAACAATCTTGTGACCTGGACGATTAAATTCTTCGGCGAGTAATTTTTCAGCAAGCGCCATACCCACTGCGTTAGAAATGCCCTGCCCTAATGGACCAGTAGTGGTTTCAATGCCCGGCGTAATTCCATACTCCGGATGACCAGGCGTTTTGCTATGCAACTGACGAAAATTTTTCAACTCTTCAATCGGCAAGTCATAACCTGATAGATGCAAGAGTGAATACAACAACATCGAACCGTGACCGTTAGATAAAACAAAGCGATCGCGATTTATCCAATGTGGATCAGTTGGGTTATGTTGCAAGTGCTCATTCCAAAGGCCAACGGCGATGTCTGCCATACCCATTGGCATACCAGGGTGTCCTGAGTTAGCCTGTTGTACTGCATCCATGGATAAGGCGCGAATAGCATTCGCCATGCGAATTTGAAGGTTTGACATCGTAAAAGTGGTCTCGAGGAAAATAAATTGGCTATATTTCAGTAATGCCTCAATTTTATCTTCCCGGACCATGGGATTCCCAAAAGCCAAACATCCTCACCCCAGAGGTCGCCCACCATTTACGAGTTCGGCGTGTCCAAATCGGGGAAACCTTCCCGGTATTTGATGGAAATGGCCAGATTGGAGAGGCCACACTCCTCTCTTTGAGCAGAAAAACTGGGCAAGCTGAGCTTTGCAATATCCGCATCGATACCCATCGTGAGACCCCATATGCCATTACTTTGGCCCAAGGACTGGCTGGTGGGGACAAAATGGATTGGATTGTGGAAAAAGCGGTGGAAACTGGGGCTCAAATCATTGCGCCATTACAGTGCGAGCGCTCAGTGATCAAACTT
>CAILON010000418.1 GCA_903835865.1 uncultured beta proteobacterium | reverse complement strand
TCCTTATCGGGATAGGGGAGATCAACGATCATGGCTTTACTTTGGGGCTCAACCCCACCGTTTTGTAGATCACCCCGTTGTGCAGTCAGAATTCCTTTTTCAATAAATTCTTGTACGGTGTATTTCAGCTGAGGTTCACCATCCGCTAAAGCTCTTGCAGCTGGGATAGCTTTTTCTTGTACTGGAAAATAAATTGGCATTCCTGTTTGCCAGCCATGCATCTTCATAAAGTTGGCAACGCTGGCAATTGCATCTTTTGCGTTAAGTCTTAAATCAATACGGCCATCTCCATCACCGTCTAGTGCAAAGCTACGAATACTGCTGGGCATAAATTGGGGTAAACCAATCGCACCTGCATAAGAGCTGTTTTGGTTCAGGCATGCATTAAAACGGGCCTGATTAACACCTTGCATATTATTTTTTGCGGGAAGTACCCCTCCGGCCTCACTCCAGCACATCAAAATGAGTTCTTTCAGTTGATCTTTAAAAAGCTGTTCTCGAGCGGGTTTATTAGGGGTATCCGGATAACTAAAGGCCAATGTGGAGAGAACATCTTTCACTCTAAAAGTACCCGTTTGGCGCCCATAGATTGTTTCGATGCCAATGATGGCAACAATGAGTTCGGCAGGAACCCCTGTAGCCTGTGCTGTTTGACTTAAAAAGGCCTGATTTTGCTCCCAGAAGGCTTTACCAGCCTTGAGGCGGACGGGTTCAATAAAGCGCTGGCGATATACCACCCAATTCTTCTTAAAGCTAGCCGATGGGGGTAATACCAATTTGCGGATTGACGGAATCGTTTTAGCATCTAAGAAGCCCAACTCTATGCTGGCTATAGGAATTTGATAGGCTTGGGAAACCTGGGTCATCAGTTCACTCAGGTTTTGGCTAAAACGGGCTTCAGAGACTGCATCGTCGACTTGGTTTACGATGGGCTGTTGGGCTGTTGGGGGTTGGTTGCTGGTTTGTATGGGAGTGCTGGAACAGGCTCCCAAAAGCAGGGCAATAAGTAGGTAGGAGACGCGATAATTCATGTTGAGATTAGATTATAAAAATTACAGTTTTGCTATTAAGGATTTCGAGTAATGACAACAGGATACATAACCCACCCAGACTTTCTGAAACATGAGATGGGCAGCCATCATCCAGAGTGCCCGGAAAGAATTCAGGCAATCAATGATCAGTTGATCCGTAGCGGCGTTGACCGCTTTCTGCATCATTTAGATGCACCATTGGCAAGCGAAGAGCAACTTGAGCTGGTTCACAGCTCTGAGCATGTTAGCTTTGTTCGGGATCGCGCTCCTGAGACCGGTTACTTCATGCTCGATGGCGATACCATTATGAATCCCCATACCTACAGGGCCGCCCTGCGTGCAGCTGGTGCAGCAATCGCAGGTGTAGATGCGGTCATGAAGGGTGAAGTTGAAAATGTCTTCTGTGCGGTAAGGCCTCCCGGCCATCATGCTGAACCCACACGGTCTATGGGTTTTTGTCTTTTTGATAATGTAGCAATTGCTGCTCGTTATGCGATGGAAACCTATGGCATTGAGCGTGTCGCCATTATTGATTTTGATGTCCATCACGGCAACGGCACTGAAGCAGCCTTCATCAATGATCCTAATGTAATGATGTGTAGCTTTTTCCAGCACCCGTTTTATCCCTATAGCGGCTTAGATAATGCAAGCAATATGGTCAATATTCCCTTGCCGGCCTCCACGCGTGGCGATGTGGTTCGCTCGATTGTGGAAGAACGCTGGCTTCCTGCTTTGCGCAATTTTGAGCCAGAGCTGATTATTATTTCTGCTGGTTTTGATGCGCACCGCGAAGATGACTTGGGTCAGATGAGTTTGGTTGAGGATGACTATGTATGGATTACTCAACGTCTCAAAGAAATTGCTAAAGACTATGCGCAAGGGCGCATCGTCAGTTGTTTAGAGGGTGGGTATAACCTCTCCGCATTAGGTCGTAGCGTAGTTGCCCACGTTAAAGCACTAGCCGACATTTAAAAGTTGAAAACTGAAAGTAAATGATGGCCAATATTTATGAACAAGGTTTGGATCGTAATTCTGCCAACCACACGCCCATAACTCCACTTTTATTTTTGGAGAGATCGGCTGAGGTTTATCCGAATCGTGTAGCGGTCATTCATGGGAATCTGCGTCAAACTTGGATGCAGACTTATGAACGCTGTCGCCGTTTAGCTAGCGCCTTGCAAAAGCATGGCATTGGCTTGGGCGATACGGTAGCGGTAATGCTGCCCAATACACCGCCTATGGTCGAAGCGCATTTCGGCATCCCCATGGCAGGTGCAGTCTTAAATGCCCTGAACACTCGTCTTGACCCAGAGTCAGTTGCTTTCATGTTGAATCATGGTGAAGCAAAGGTTGTGATTGTAGATCCAGAGTTCTCTGGTGTGATGAAAAAAGCCCTGGAGATTGCCAAGAAAGAAAGTGGCCGCGATATTTTGGTGATTGATGTTGAGGAAAAAGAATTTGATGTGCCCGGTGAAAAATTGGGTACCTTGACTTATGAAAAATTCCTCTCTGAAGGCGACCCCAATTTTGCCTGGCAAGTGCCTTCTGATGAGTGGCAAGCCATTTGCTTGAACTACACCTCTGGCACTACAGGTAACCCTAAAGGGGTTGTGTATCACCATCGTGGCGCTGCAATTAATGCCGTATCAAATGTACTGGATTGGGATATCAATAAACATCCCGTGTATTTGTGGACCTTACCCATGTTCCATTGCAACGGTTGGTGCTTTCCATGGACGATTGCTGCCCGTGCCGGTGTGAATGTTTGTCTGCGTCGTGTCGATGCCCAGCATATTTTTGCAGCCATCAAAGAATATGGTGTGACGCATTACTGCGCGGCACCTATTGTGCATAACTTATTAGTCAATGCTCCAGACGAATTAAAAGTGGGCGTGCCTGTAGGGGTAAAAGGCTTGATTGCTGGGGCTGCTCCCCCTGCTTCCATTATTGAGGGTATGGAAAAGTTAGGTTTTGATTTGACGCACGTCTACGGCTTAACTGAGGTTTATGGGCCGGCCGCAGTTTGTGTCAAACAAGATGAGTGGAATGATTTAGATATTGGTGAGCGTGCCCGCTTAAATGCACGTCAAGGTGTTCGTTATCACATGCAACAAGCCATTGCCGTCTTAAATGCTGAGACCTTGGAGCCCGTTCCTGCCGATGGTGAAACCATGGGTGAGATTATGTTCAAGGGCAATATCGCCATGAAGGGATATTTGAAGAATGAAAAAGCCACCAAAGAGGCATTTGAAGGTGGCTGGTTCCATTCTGGCGACTTGGCTGTAATGAACCCGGATGGCTACGTCAAAATTAAAGACCGCAGTAAGGACATCATTATTTCTGGCGGAGAGAATATCTCTTCTATCGAAGTGGAAGATGTCCTTTACCGTCACCCAGCAGTCATTGCTGCGGCAGTGGTGGCCAAACCTGATCCAAAGTGGGGTGAGACTCCATGCGCTTTCTTGGAAATTAAGCCAGGGGTAGAGGTGACGCCTGCTGAAATTATTGCTCACTGTAAGCAGCATTTGGCAGGATTTAAGGTTCCCAAGGCCATTGTGTTTGGCGAATTGCCGAAGACCTCCACCGGAAAAATCCAAAAGTTTGAGCTTCGTAAGCTGGCTGGGTCAGCGGCTGCTATTGATGTTTGATTCCATCAAATGGAATGAGTCAAGCCTAAGCCCCCTAAGACGGATAAAATAGCTATTTATCCGTCTGCAAGACGGTAATCAAATAAATCCATATTGTTTTTGTAAACGTTTTATAAACATTGAGAATTCCAGATGAAAATCTTAGTAGCTGTTAAACGCGTTGTGGATTACAACGTTAAAGTGCGCGTTAAATCTGATAACTCTGGCGTTGATATTGCGAACGTCAAAATGAGCATGAACCCTTTTGATGAGATCGCTGTTGAAGAAGCGGTACGTCTCAAAGAAGCAGGTGTAGCTACTGAAGTGGTAGTAGTGACTGCCGGTGTTACTCAGTGCCAAGAAACCTTACGCACTGCTTTAGCTATTGGCGCTGATCGTGCCATATTGGTAGAGACGGATGCTGAGCTACAGCCTTTAGCAGTAGCAAAAATACTCAAAGCACTTTCTGATAAAGAGGCTGCTCAAATTATTATTCTTGGTAAACAAGCGATTGATGACGATAGCAATCAAACAGGCCAGATGTTGGCAAGTTTGTTAGATATTCCACAAGCAACCTTTGCTTCTAAAGTAGTGGTTGCTGATGGCAAAGTAACGGTGACGCGTGAGGTTGATGGCGGATTAGAAACGATTGCATTGTCTTTACCAGCAGTGATCACTACTGACTTACGTCTTAATGAACCCAGGTATGTCACTTTGCCGAACATCATGAAGGCTAAGAAAAAGCCAATGGAAATTATTAAGCCTGAAGAGCTCGGTGTTGACATTGCTCCTCGGCTGAAGACTCTGAAGGTTGAGGAGCCGCCGAAGCGCTCAGCTGGTGTCATGGTTGCCGATGTAGCGGCCTTGGTAGAAAAACTTAAAAATGAAGCGAAGGTAATCTAAATGGCTGCTCTAGTTATTGCTGAACACGATAATCAATCTTTAAAAGTAGCAACTTTGAATGCTGTAGCAGCTGCTCTCCAGTGCTCTCCTGAAGTCGATATCTTGGTTGCTGGTAGCGGCTCTGATAGTGCTGCAGGGGCAGCAGCTCAAATTGCCGGCGTACGTAAAGTGATTCAAATTGACGCTCCTGCCCTGGCGGATCAGTTGGCAGAACCTTTGGCGGCGCAGATTCTATCGATCGCTAGTGGCTATACCCACCTCTTAGCTCCTGCAACTGCAAACGGCAAGAATGTGATGCCACGGGTTGCCGCTCAGTTAGATGTTGCCCAGCTATCAGACATCACTAAAGTGATTGGTCCTGATACCTATGAGCGTCCGATCTATGCGGGTAATGCTATTGCTACCGTGCAATCAGGTGATCCAGTAAAAGTGATCACTGTGCGTACTACTGGCTTTGATCCAGTGGCTAGTACTGGTGGTACGGCAAGCATTGAAAAACAAGCAGCTGCTGATAGCGCAGGAAAATCCTCTTTTGTAGGCCGTGAGCTGACTAAATCGAATCGCCCAGAGTTGACGGCTGCCAAGATTATTGTTTCTGGTGGACGTGGTCTTGGCTCTGGAGAAAAATACCAAGAGCTCATCGCTCCACTGGCGGATAAGTTAGGCGCTGCCCTTGGCGCCTCACGTGCTGCAGTAGATGCTGGTTATGTATCCAATGATTATCAAGTGGGTCAAACTGGCAAGATTGTTGCGCCACAACTGTATGTTGCCGTAGGTATCTCAGGTGCTATTCAGCATTTAGCTGGCATGAAAGACTCCAAAGTGATTGTTGCTATCAACAAAGATCCTGAGGCGCCGATCTTTAGCGTTGCAGACTATGGGTTAGTGGCTGATTTGTTTACTGCGGTACCTGAGTTGACTAAAGCGCTTGGCTAATCGTGATTGAATTGTTTGATCTGAATACAGAGGAGTTGTAATGCCATATGTAGCCCCGGTAAAAGACATGTTGTTTGTAATGAATGAATTAGCGGGGCTATCAGATGTAGTTGCCTATCCTGCATATGCACAGGCTGGTGCAGACGTTGATTTGGCTCCTGCTATTTTGGAAGAGTCGGCAAAATTTAATCAAGATGTTGTAGCACCTCTTAATTGGCCAGGCGATCAAGCTCCCAGTTCTTTAAAGGATGGTGTGGTCACCACTACTCCTGGTTTTAAAGATGCATTTGAGCAATTTGCTGCAGCTGGTTGGCAAGGTGTAGTGCATCCAGCGGAGTTTGGTGGCCAGGGCTTGCCAAAACTCATTGCTACTGCCTGCTTTGAAATGGTTCACTCAGCAAGCCTTTCTTTTGCCTTGTGCCCAATGTTGACTGATGGTGCAATCGAGGCTCTACTCACAGCTGCAAGTCCTGAGCTTCAAGAAAAATTTGTTCCGCAGATGATTTCTGGTGAGTGGACGGGCTCCATGTGTCTTACTGAATCACAGGCGGGCTCAGATCTTTCCATGGTGCGCGCACGGGCTGTCCCAGCGGGTGATGGCACCTTTAAGATTTTCGCGACGAAGATATTCATCACTTATGGCGAGCATGACATGGCAAAAAATATTGTCCATTTAGTGCTGGCCAGAACGCCTGATGCGCCTGAGGGGGTAAAAGGTATTTCATTATTTGTGGTTCCTAAGTTTGTGGTCAATGCTGATGGTTCTTTAGGTGAGCGCAATGATGTGCATTGCGTATCGATTGAGCATAAGCTTGGAATTAAAGCGAGCCCAACAGCAGTGCTGCAGTTCGGGGATCATGGTGGTGCGATTGGATATTTAGTTGGTGAAGAAAATCGTGGTCTTGAATACATGTTTGTGATGATGAATGCCGCACGATTTGCAGTAGGTATGCAAGGCATTGCAGTGGCTGAGCGTGCATATCAAAAAGCAGTGCAGTACGCAAAAGATCGTGTTCAAAGTCGTGACTTGGCAGGATCACCTGGTCCTGTGGCGATTATTCATCAGCCTGATGTAAAGCGGATGTTGATGACGATGCGCGCCTATACAGAAGCCTGTCGTGCATTAGCTTATTACGCAGCAGCTGCCTACGATGCGCAACATGCTGCACCAAGTGAAGCAGACCAGAAGGCCAATCAAGCTATCTATGAGTTCTTAGTACCTATTGTGAAGGGCTTCTCAACAGAGATGTCCATTGAGGTAGCAAGCTTAGGTGTGCAAGTGCATGGCGGCATGGGATTTATTGAGGAGACGGGTGCTGCACAGCACTACCGAGATGCCCGCATTTTGACAATCTATGAAGGTACGACCGCTATTCAGGCGAATGATCTGGTTGGTAGAAAAACCGTTCGCGATGGTGGCGTTACTGCTAAAGTCCTGATTGCAAAAATTGCACAAACAGAAAAAGATCTTGCGACTAGCGGCACTGCTGATGCTAAGGCTGTCCTCAAGCAATTATGCGCTGGCCGTGTAGCTTTTGAAGAGTCAGTCGCTTATATCTTGGCCAATGCAAAGACTGATGCTAAAGCGGTCTATGCCGGTAGCTTTGCTTATTTGCGCTTATGTGGCTTAGTGCTTGGCGCTTGGCAAATGGCTAGAGCCCTTTTAGCAGCTCAACGTTTGCGTGATAGTGATCCGAGTTTCTATGATGCCAAGATTGCTACCGCCCGTTTCTTTGCTGAAAATTTATTGCCCCAAGCGCAGGCTTTGGCCACTTCGATTATTGAAAGCGGCCACTCCACGAATGCATTGGAGTTGGAACAGTTCTAAAGTTATCTCATTACCCAAATATTGAGGTAATCTAAAAGCTATCCGCAATTACTGGGATAGCTTTTTCGCTTCGTAGATTTGAGAAATAAAGAATTGCTCAAAGGAAATGGCCAGGAAGGTCATCATTACGGCGGCCCCAAATACCAAAGAAAAAATAACCGTTAAGACTGTTGGCCAGCCAGAGCGTGTTCGTTTAGCCTCATCAATTCCAGGGTTGAATTGGGCATCCCATTTCTCATCTAGGCGCAAACCAAAAGCAATCGTTGTTAGCCAGCTAGCTTCTACTGCAATAAAACCAAAAGTGATCAGCACCCATCCAGGAGCTGAGTGAAAGTGCGCTACTTTTAGAAGACTCCAGCCTGCAATACCACCAAGCAAGGCAATCAATTGAATCCAGCCCCAAAAAGATTTGAATCCTTGTAGATAAAAGCAATTTAAGCCCGCACCCGGAAAAAATAAGCCAAGCGCGCAAAAAATAAATTTAGAATTTTTCATAAATCTTTAAGCAATAATGCTGTTTTCTTATTTGGTGTTATTACTACGTTGGGTAAAGCTTAACACTTCACGGTCGGCACCAATCATGAGTAATTGATCGCCATTTCGCACAATATTCCGGTAATCATTTAGTTCGTATAGAAAATCATTTTCGAGTTCCATGCGCGCAGGCGAGCATGACATTTTCGTACTCGTAATTTGCTTGAAGATAAATCCTTTCGCATCTTCATCTAGGCTTGCGGTAAAGCGATTGCATCCTGTGGAACCACTCACCCGATCACCCTTGCTATCAAAGGTAATTTGAATGGGGTTACTGCTCTCCCCCTGAGGAATCTGGCGAGTACGAACCTCTCCATTGGCGTTTGGGGGAAGGTTCCAGCGAGTCAACTCCCATTTGGTATTTCGCAGCTCACTACTAGGAGGGCTGGTTTTTGCACCGCAAGGGGGGATTACATTGGCGCAGGCAGTTAAAAGAGACAAACCTAGACAAGAAATCGTCATCAATAAACTATTTAAGCTACTTCTAGAAGGGGTGGAAAGCGCTATTTTAGCAGTCATTTTTTTACAAGTTATTGATTTATATGTATATTTTACATATCGTGGTTTTCTATTCTAATGGCTTAAACACTTAAATAGGTGGAAGAAGTAGGGGTTTTCGTCTAGAATATGAGGTTTTCCGCTCTACCATGCGTTTGCTTGGTGAGTTGGAGCCCAAGATTTTTTGTAGTAATTTCATTGGGTTGTAATCAACCTGTTTTCATTTTAGATTTTAAGGAATAAGTATGGTCGTCATTCGACTGGCACGCGGCGGCTCTAAGAAGCGCCCTTTTTACAGCATCGTTGCTACTGATAAGCGCAACCGTCGTGACTCGAACTTCATCGAGCGCATTGGTTACTTCAATCCACAAGCAGCTGAATCTGAGCAAGCCATGCGCATTGCTCAAGATCGTTTGACTTACTGGACTGGCGTTGGCGCACAAGTATCTCCAACGGTTATTCGTTTGATCAAAAACAATCCTGCTGTCTAAATATTGTTTAACTAAAAACTTCATCTTTACGATGGAGTTTTTAGAAGCAGGATTTATCAGTAGTTCTATTTCGGGAAAATAAGGTGTCTTTCAAATGAGTGCGCCTTCCCTAAATGATTTGATTGAACTTGGCGCCATTTCTGAGGCGCAAGGATTGCAGGGCCAAGTGAAGGTGAGACCTCACTCAGCAGAACCTGTAGCACTTCTATCTTCTAAAGTAATTTGGCTTTCTCTAATCCCGCGTAGGGATGCAGGCGTTTCTGCCTCTGTAGAGCAGGCTTCATTGACGCAATACAAAGTCATGAGTGCAAAGATGCATAGTGGCAATGTGGTTATGACCTTAGAGGGTGTGACTGACCGTGATCAAGCCTTGGCACTAAAAGGTGCTCGCATCTTGGTGGCACGCGATGCATTTCCAAAAGCAGAAAGCGATTCTTATTATTGGGTCGATCTCATCGGTTGCCAGGCTATCAATTTACAAAATGAGAATCTTGGTGAAGTAATCGACATCACTGAAAATGGTGCGCATGGTGTGATTGCTATAGGTGATGCCAATACTAAAGAGATAAAGTATCTCGTACCCTTTGTAAAAGAGGTGGTACAAAACGTTGACTTGCCAAATAAAACGATTACGCTTGATTGGCAATCAGACTGGCAATAAACCAGAAAATAAAACATGCGCTTTGATGTCGTAACCTTATTTCCAGAAATGTTTTCTGCACTCACGCAGTGGGGTGTTACAGGTCGAGCTTGCGAGCAATCACTAGCTAGCGTCCATCTCTGGAATCCACGAGATTTCTGTTCGGATGCGCGCAAGACAGTGGACGATCGCGCTTATGGTGGCGGTCCAGGTATGGTCATGATGGCCAAGCCTTTGGAAGATACCGTTGCCGGAATTAAGGCCGCCCATCTGGCGGCAAATATTAAATCTGGTCCGATTTGCCTCTTAGCGCCCCAAGGGGAGCGTTTTTCACAAAAGATCGCGACAGACATCCTAAATTTAGGCAATTTGAGCTTCATCTGCGGCCGGTATGAGGCTGTTGACCAACGCTTTGTGGATCGAAACGTTGATATTCAGCTTTCTATAGGGGATTTTGTGCTTTCTGGGGGTGAAATCCCCGCTATGGCCATGATGGACGCGGTTATTCGCCTCATTCCAGGGGCTCTTGGAGATGGCGAATCTGCTGCCCAGGATAGCTTTATGAATGGTCTTTTAGACTATCCCCACTACACCCGCCCTGAAATATATGAAAATTTATCCGTCCCAGACGTGCTTTTGGGCGGACATCACGCTAAAATAGCGGATTGGCGTCGGCAGAAGTCTTTAGAGCTGACGTTCAGGCTCCGGCCAGATTTAATTGAATCGGCCAGAGCCAATGGGTTGCTAACCCGAGAAGATGAACAATTTCTTCGCTCGCTGTGATTACTCTCAGTAGTGATTTAAAGGTTTGGTTTTTGGTTTAGTGAAATTGTTTTAACTGCATCCTCTGTTAGGTCCGCTGATTTAGATCTCGGGATTAAACGCTAATAAGATGTTTAAGGATTAAAAATGAATTTGATCGAAAAAATTGAGCAAGAAGAAATTGCT
>CAILON010000417.1 GCA_903835865.1 uncultured beta proteobacterium | reverse complement strand
TGGCGCAGGAAAATCTTCCCTACTTCAAGGTATTACCAACATTCTGCCCATCAAGGGTCAGATCAGTATTGAGGGTGTTGATATCCATACGCTCAGCAGCAAAGAACGCGCAAGAACTATTGCATGGCTTGCTCAAAATAATGATGCTGCTGAAGAATTTAGTGAGCTGACAGTTTACGACACCGTCATGCTAGGCCGCATTCCCCATCAGGGTTGGCTCCATTTGCCAAGCCCTTATGACCATCAAGTCGTTGAGCAATCCTTACGCAAAACCCATACACAATCTATTGCCGCACGATTCCTGCATGAACTATCAGGAGGAGAAAAGCAGCGCGTTTTACTCGCTCGCTTGTTAGCAGTAGAGGCTGACATCTTGCTAATGGATGAGCCATTAGCAAACCTTGATCCCCCACATCAAGCTGACTGGCTGATTTGGCAAAAGGAGCTGTTGTCCCAGGGTAAAACGCTAGTAACCGTCTTACATGAAATTCAATATGCTCTCAGGGCTGATCATCTTGTCATGATTAAGCAAGGAATACTGCATTTTGAGGGTGCTAGTAATGATCCAGCAACCCACCAAGCATTAATCGCGCTTTTTGAAGGTCGTATTCGTCTAGAAAAGCTTGGGAATGAATGGGTTAGCCTTCCTGCCTGAAAAGCACTACATTCTGGCTTTTCCTAAGGCTACAATGCCAATATGAGCGAGCTAAACACACTGCCCCTAAGTAATGACGATGCTGACCTGGACGCTGCGATTACGTCTGTTAAACGCTTGGCACAAAAAGTTCAGCAAATTACTGAGGCTGTCCAAAATCTTCATCAAAACCGCACTCAGCTTGAAAGCAAAATCGAAGATGCTCAAAAACGTATCCAACATATTTTGAGCCGCTTACCAGAGCAAAGTGATGGTCGCCAAATGAATTTACTTGGTGAAGCTATTCCACCTAACAACACAGAGGACGATAGTGAGCCAACAACGCATTGAAGTAACTCTCGCCGGCCAAAAAATTACTCTGGCCACCAGTACAGAGCATGAACCATTACTACGCGCAGCATGCGTGCTCGTTGATGAGCAAATCAAGTTGGCAATTGGTGGTGGTAATCGCAGCATCGAACGTGCCAGCATGATGGCAGCGCTCAAAATCGCTGGCGATCTCATCAAATTACAAAATTCAGATTCGCACCAGAGTCCCTCTTCCAATGTGAGCGCAGATGAGGTTTCACGACTTCATGCTGAAATTCGCGCGCTTGAAGACCAAGTGGATACCTTGATGCAAACCCTTTCCCTGCCTGGTTCGCCAAGGCCAATAGTTCCTTGAACCGATGCGCAAGCATCCGGAACGATCTTTACCTTGCGGGCGTGAGCGTTTCGAAAGTTCACAGTGCCAGCCTCGAGCTGGTCACTCCCTGAGCTTCTTAATGCACCCAAAGCAGAGTAGCCGTTCCACCTTGAACCTTAGGGTTCAGGATGACGGCCTAGCGGCTAAGGCGGGGAATCCTTGTTACTAAGTGATATTGCTATGCTGCTGTTTTGCGGCAGTATCGCTGGATTTTTAGCAGGCTTACTAGGTATCGGCGGCGGTATGATCCTAGTGCCCTTCATGATTCTAGTATTTAATCATCTGAACTTTAATCAAAGCATCATTGTGCACATGGCAATTGCCTCTGGTATGGCAACTATCCTGTTTACAACGACATCTGCTATTTGGGCACACCATAAACATGGCTCAATTGATTGGGGCTTAGTCAAGTCGCTCAGCCCAGGATTAGTCATCGGCAGTCTTATTGGTGGCAGTGAAATTTTTGAAGCCCTTAACACCTCATGGCTGTCCCTCTTTTTTGCCGTCTTTATTGTCTACACATCGATTCAGATGATTATTAATAAAAAGCCTAAGCCTGGTAGAGAGTTGCCCGGCAAGCTTGGCTTATTTTCGTTTGGGGCATTTACAGGAGTACTCGCCAGCCTAGTCGGTGCTGGTGGCGCATTTATTACTGTGCCATTTATGCTTTGGTGCAATGTTAAACCCCATGTAGCAATGGCCAGCTCATCTGGCTTGGGATTTCCGATTGCAGCAGCGGCAACGATTGGCTATATGTATGGCAGTTGGGACCACCCTAACCTTCCACCAGGCTCCTTAGGCTTTGTATATGTGCCTGCAGTGGCATGCATCGTTGCTGTGAGTGTATTTACTGCTCCACTGGGAGCTAAGATGGCGCGCAAACTGAACGTCGATCAGTTAAAGCGCATTTTTGGAATTATGTTATTTGTCCTTGCAGCCTTCATGTTTAATGAAAGCCGCAAGGCATTTGGTTTCTAAATACGATTACTTCGTATATTGCTGACGCAGAATATTCTTTTGTACTTTACCCATTGCATTACGAGGCAAGTCCGCAACAATTTCTAAACGCTTAGGAATCTTGAAATTGGCAATTTGCGATTTCAAGCTAGCGATCATGGCATCAGCATTGAGCTTGGCTCCTACCTTAGGCACGACTACCGCCATCACTGCTTCGCCAAAATCTGGATGCGGAATACCAATAACAGCACTCTCGTCCACACCATCCATATCATCGATAAAGCTTTCGATTTCTTTAGGGTAGACGTTATACCCACCAGAAATAATCAAATCCTTGCTTCGACCAACAATACATAAGTAATCTTTAGGTGCTTTGCCACCATTAGCATCTCCACCCCAGCGTCCAACGTCACCAGTCTTAAACCAAGCATCTTTGGTGAACTCTTCAGCAGTCTTCTCAGGCATGCGCCAGTAACCTTTAAATACGTTCGGGCCTTTGACTTGAATGCTTCCGATTTCATTCACACCGCAAGGTTTATTGTCCTCATTGA
>CAILON010000416.1 GCA_903835865.1 uncultured beta proteobacterium | reverse complement strand
CAAATACCTACAACGGGAATGCGAAAGTCTACGCCTGGAGGAAAGAGGTGATTCGCAATCTCTTTGCCGACTGGCTGAGGCTTGCCGCTGGCTGGCTTAAGGTGCATCAGCAAACTGGGGCCAGCATTGACCTCAACAATTGCAGCATTTTGTTCTGCCATAGGTTTGCTGATATCTTGTGTAACCAAATCAATGCCAGCAATATCAAGACCAACAACTCGAGCAGCAAGGGCTACTTGACTCGCCACATCAGGGTGAACTAAATGAGTAACATCAAATGCAACATTTCCATTAATTTGAATTAGCACTTTTTGATCGATCACAGGAATGCTATCCCCAGTGAGTTTTTGGCGGGTAAGCTCTAGTTCAACTGCGGAATCAATACGGGCGGGATTAAGGGGGTGCTCTTCAGATGTGCCGCGACGTGGGTCTGAATTTATTTGGATATCAATTAATTCGCGAACGGAATGTTTGCCATCTCCAGCGACCCAAACACTTTCACCCTTAGCTGCAGCAACTACCTTATTTCCGACAACCAATACTCGATGCTCATCACCAACAATATGGCGCTCAACTAAAACCTCGCTACCTTCTTCAATAGCTATTGCGTAAGCCGCTTCAATTTCTTGTTGGGTGTAGAGATTAATAAAGACACCACGACCATGATTACCGTCAATGGGTTTAACGACTACAGGAAAACCAATATCTTGCGCAGCATCCCATGCATCTTCGGGGCTGGTAACAGTTCTGCCTTCTGGTATTGGAACCCCAGCGCTTGCCAATAAGCTCTTAGTGAGATCTTTATCTCTTGAAATGGTTTCTGAAATGGCGCTAGTGCTATCAGTCTCGGCCGTCCAAATGCGGCGTTGTTTGGCGCCATAACCTAACTGAACTAGATTTCCCTCTGAAAGGCGAATCGAAGGAATTCCGCGCTCTTCGGCCGCATTCACAATGCAAGCAGTGCTAGGACCTAGTAATAAATCATCACCTAAGTCGCGCAATTTTTCTACGATGTCTTGGACTAGGTCTACGGGATCTATTACATCTTGAGCGAGAGCCAAGTACAAATCGCGGGCATATTTGAGTGCAGTTAGAGTGACCTCTTCATTGTTTGCGCTCACCATCACTTTGTATACGCCACGACGATCACCATCACGGGCTTTACCAAAGCCACCGGGAATGCCGGCTAAATTTTGCAGTTCTAAAGTGAGGTGCTCAAGAATATGAGCAGGCCATGTGCCTTCTTCAACACGCTTAAGAAATCCGCCGGCCTCTCCATAACTGCAGCGATGTTCTTGAAGGCTCGGTAGCGCTTTGACTAGACGATCGTAAAACCCAGGAATGAGGTCAGAGGGGTAGTCCTCTAGATCGCCAATATCAAGCCAAACTTCAAGGACGGGATGATAGGTCCACATATTGGGACCGCGCAGATGCTTGACACTCAGTATCTCAATCGATTTATCTAGTAATTGGGGCATTTACGGTGTAGCGAGGCTTAGCGCCTTATTCGGCGGGGATGCGTCAGACGGTCTCTCTATTTCTAGTTGTTATTGAAAATCCACAAAATTAGCAAAACTACTTAAAAACGCTCACTTGCTTAATTTAACGGTTTTAAGGCCACTAAAGTTGACAGAACTAATAAATCTAAAAAACTCAGCTCCACTATACTTTTAGAGTCAATGAAGCCTGAAATCCTACCTTTTGCCCCCACAGTGCCAAGCTACTGGCAAGCTGCATTGGAGGTTTTGGAATCTCCTGTGCCCAAACTTGAGGCAGCGCTAGCATGGGTAGAGCTAGATTTAGGATCTGATCTACGTTTTGAGAAGAGTCTTCTTTTGCTCACAGAGCAGGGTTTGGTTTGGACTGACGGCAAAAGCTTGGAAACGTGGTCACTAGAACATGGCGAGCGCCTGCTTCATGGGGATCATGCTGGAGTAGGCCATCTCAAACTCGAGTCAGATGCGCGTTTACTCAGAATCTGGCATTTCACCTTGGCAGTGAATCCTCAGGTCTTGCGTCTTCAGTCAAGTTTTAGGCAGCTCACTAAGAGTCACCCTGAAAAGCAGGCAGAGGCAAGTGAATACGATAAGCAAGTTTGCCCGGTATGCCTCAGTCCAAAGCCTGCAAATTCAGATACTTGTCCAACGTGTGATCCTGAAGACGATAAGCCGCCTTCTACTTGGACATTATTTAAGTTATGGCGTTTTGCTAGACCCTATAAAAAACAACTCCTTCTAGGTTTTGTATTGACCT
>CAILON010000415.1 GCA_903835865.1 uncultured beta proteobacterium | reverse complement strand
CCCTCTCTTTACACGCACATCACGAGGAATGACGCCCACCTTACGAGCTAAACAACTTTCTGAACCCATTAATCAGGCGCTTGACCTCATTCAAAATAGCCTAAAAAATGAGGAAGATTTTGACTATAGCGTCTCTGATCGCACGTTCATTATTGCGGTGGAGGATTATGGTGAGGCCGTTATTTTGCCGCGCTTTATCGACTGGCTATCGATAGTTGCCCCTAATGTCCGCATACAAATACGTCCAGAACCTGGGATGACATTAAAAGAAGAGTTAGAAAAGGGCCAGGTGGATCTAGCCTTGGACTACTTCGTACTGGAAGGGAAAAAGTTTCACAATTACTGCGTGATGACCGAGACCCTTCTTAGTATGACTCGAAGTGAGCATCCCGATATCAATGAAAAATTAAGCCTGGATACTTATCTCAAACTGAGGCATGTAGCGCTAATACCTCGAGCTAAAACGATGCCAATGATTGATTTGGCTTTAGCAAAAAGAGGTCTACAACGCCAAATAGCCGTAGAAGTCCCCCATTTTTTATCAATGCCATTTATGGTTCAGAAGACAAATCTGATATGCACGCTGCCTAAAAGAATGGCTACACTTTACTCAGACTATTTTCAGCTACGCTTGTACACACCCCCATTGCGAATCCCCAAATTTCCAGTGTATTTACTATGGCATGAGTCCATCGAAGAGGATGTGGGACATAAATGGTTAAGAAATTCTTTAATTGAAATGTGCAAACGCCTTTAATTTATTTCTAAGCTAAAGTACTTCCACTGTTTTGTTTTTGGTATCAATGCGCAATCTAGAGCCGCTAGTAATCGCTTGGGTAATGTCACAATCGAAGCCACTTAACATGGGTATACCTGCATGTGCAGCACCTTGAGCCAAGATTGGATTAACGGCATTAAAAATAATGGCGATTGGGCATAAATCTCTCGATTTCATTTCATAAAGCATCCACGCGCTTGCCACTCCGCCCTTTGCAGCATCTAGAACCAAGATCTTATCTTTATAGGATTGACCAAAGAGCTTATGGGCTGGCCTTGAAAAAACGCCCTTAAGACGATCTAAGTCATAGCGCGCAGAAAAGCCATCGGATGCACTGAGGCATTCACCCTCAATACCGTCGCCCTGGGCATGTTTTGCTTTGAATATTTTTTCGCTCAATTTAATCTCCCCGTTACCGCTGCGTTAACGCAGTCTTCCATAGAGGCTAGCATTGGCGTATAGCCATACCCTCCCAAAATATTTACTATCTTGGCACTATTGGTTGCCAAGACCTTCCAGCCGTTTGCTTCAGCAATCTCTCTTGCATAGGATTGATAAAAACACATTCCAGAAAATACCGTTCCCCCAGCATTCTCTATCATTGCCGTATAACCCATCCGATCTGAGTCGGGCTTTACCTGAGGGCTAGTCATAGCCAATAATGGTTTGATAAATTTCTTACCATTACATAGCTCAGCAATACTTTTCATCTCCATCAGGCTAAGCTGTGGCGCTGAAAATACGACGACATCTACTTCTTCGGTGACACGGTAAGAGTTTTGTAAACCCATCACTTCTTCTTTGGTAATTTCAATCTCAGGAAGATGGAGATACTCTAAGTCTCGTGCATGCAAGGCCTCAGGGGTAATGCCCAACACATGAAATAAGGCAGTGGAACCAAAACTTGCCATAGCCGCACCGAAATGCTTCATGGCGTCAGACCCTGGATGACCTTCAATGCCGTCCAAAATAGGGACTGACCAGTAGTTGCCAGATTTTTTACCGATCAAGCCACCTAATGCACCCCATTCATTTAATGTTTTGGGAGTCCAGAGCGTTTTAAATCGATGGGTTGGCTTGCGATGTTCATCCAAATGATAGCCATAACGTGGAGTTCTTCCCGTTAAACCAGCTGCTAGCGCTGAGGGTCCGCCTTCAAAATTTGATCTAGCGCCGCATACGCTATTTGAATAAATCACGACACCCGTATCGCCAAATGCTAAATGCTCCCCATATACAGGAGCCATAATGGTTTGATAATTAATACAGGTATCTGTCATTGATACCCCCATCTTCACAAATGCATCAATCGCGCGCCTCTCTAGCTGAACCATTTTTTCAGTCTGTCCTAGTTGCTTGGCTTTTGTGAAATCAGTACCTCTTGGATCGGTAATAGTAGGTATACAAACTTGCCGATCTTCCAATGTATTTTGAGCTAAGCTTTCCAACCACTCTACGCCTGACTCACCCAGGCTCTCGGTATCCGCCATGATATGCGCCTGGGATACTGGGACTAAGTCTTGGGCACCAAAAAACTCGCCCACTTTAATTTGATGTTGGATTGCAGTTTGTCTTACTGGGCCAAATTTACCAGCAAGCATTGCCTTTTCTTCTTGGTTTAACTTCATGTTTTCTTTTCTATCAATTAATCAATGGTGGCACCAGAATCTCGAACTACTCTAGCCCATTTAGCTATTTCGCTTGTCTGGAAATTTGCCAAACTTTCTTTAAAATCAGTATTAGGCTGAACTCCTAAATTTCCAAGGCGATCTTTAAATGCTGCCGACTGAGCTACCTTCTCTGTATCGGACCTGAGCTTTTTCGTAATTCCATCTGGTAATTTAGCAGGACCAAATAATGCCCACCAAGCGGTAGATTCAAATTGCGGATACCCCAACTCAGCAACTGTTGGCACATTTGGTAACAAGGGAGAGCGGGTTTTACTAGTTACAGCCAATGCACGCAATTTTCCTGAAGTAATATGCGGCAATACTGACTGGATTGGATCAAACATTAATGGGATTTGATTACCAATCAGGTCTGTTACGGCAGGAGCACTTCCTTTGTAGGGAATATGCTTCAATTTAGTCTGAGTAGTCGACTCAAATAGGGCTGCAGTTAGATGTCCTGGGGTTCCATTTCCGGCAGTGCCATAGGCAATCGTATCTGGCTTTTGGCGAGCATCTGCAATTAATTCACCTAGGGTCTTAATTCGATCATTTGAATTAACCACTATTACAACTGGTGCAGTTGCTACTAAAGCGATAGGCGTGAAATCTTTAGTCATGTCATATGGCAATTGCTTATACAAGCTACCATTAATGGCATTTGTCCCAACCGTCCCCATCAATAAAGTATATCCATCTGGGGCAGACTTAGCCACTAGATCAGCGCCTATAGAGCCACCAGCGCCACCTTTATTATCAATCACAACCTGTTCCTTTAGAAGTTCGCCAAGCAACAAGGCTAATGGTCTAGCAACAATATCAGTGGGTCCGCCAGGTGGAAAGGGCACTACTAATTTAATCGGCTTACTTGGATAATTCTGTGAGATCGCATTACTTGTAAGTAAAAGCAGCCCTAAACAAAGTAGAAAAGGTTTTATCAAACGCAATTTAAGACTTTTCATATCAATAGACCTCAAAATAGATTAGGCAGGACCAGTCTCGTAAAAGCAAAGAAAAAGTCCAGATTAACTGGACCTCTTCTTTAGTAATATTGCATCGTCTTAAACGTAATCTTTGTACTTATCTAACAAGCGTACCGGCTTAGAAAGTGCGTCTCGACGGAAAGGGTCGCCCAGCTCACGCGTACACATAATTTCAACAACACAGGTTTTACCCTCTTTCATCTGCATCTCCACTGCCTTCTTGAGGGCCGGACCAACTT
>CAILON010000414.1 GCA_903835865.1 uncultured beta proteobacterium | reverse complement strand
ATTATCAAAAGCACCAAGGCCATCGTCAGAATTTCACTGAAATTTTGATCAACACGATTAAAGCCTAATTCAGGGTAGGAGAAAGATATGGCACAGAAAAAAGGCGGCGGCTCAACACGAAATGGCCGCGACTCAGAATCGAAACGTCTAGGCGTTAAGGTTTTTGGCGGCGAGCAGATTAATGCTGGCAGCATCATTATTCGTCAACGTGGCACACGGGTTCATCCAGGTGCAAACGTTGGTATTGGTAAAGATCACACTTTGTTCGCCTTAATTGACGGTCAAGTGGAATTCGGCGTTAAGGGTGCTTTGAAGAAGGCCCAGGTTTCAGTTCTGCCTCGTTCTTAAGGCGCCTGACTGAGATCCGTTTGATTCAGATTTATTCCGAATTTAACTCTTAGGAACAGGCCTCGCTAAGCGAGGCCTTTTTTATTCATGAAATTTATAGACGAAGCTCGTATTGAAGTCATTGCCGGCCAAGGTGGCGCTGGAAGCGCCTCTATGCGCCGCGAAAAGTTTATTGAATTTGGTGGCCCTGATGGTGGTGACGGCGGCAAAGGCGGAAGCGTCTGGGCAATTGCTGATCGCAACATCAACACCTTAATAGATTATCGCTACGCAAAAACACATACCGCAAGAAATGGTGAACCAGGTCGTGGCGCAGATTGTTATGGCCGTGCAGGTGATGACATCGAATTGCGTATGCCAGTTGGAACCATTATTGCTGACTTCGACACTGGCGAACCCATTGCCGACTTAACAACACACGGTGAACGCTTATGTTTAGCTCAAGGTGGGGTAGGTGGTTGGGGCAATATTCACTTTAAGAGTAGTACCAACCGTGCGCCACGTCAGAAGACAAATGGCAAGCCAGGTGAGCGTCGTAAGTTGAAATTAGAGCTCAAGGTATTGGCTGATGTTGGATTGTTGGGTATGCCTAATGCAGGTAAATCTACTTTGATTACTGCAGTTTCTAATGCGCGCCCAAAGATTGCTGACTACCCCTTTACAACTTTGCATCCCAATCTTGGAGTAGTACGTGTTGGTAGTGAGCGTAGCTTTGTGATTGCAGATATTCCAGGTTTGATTGAGGGTGCTGCTGAGGGGGCGGGTTTAGGCCATCGTTTCTTGCGTCATTTACAACGTACTGGCGTGCTATTGCATCTCGTAGATATTGCTCCATTTGATGAAAATATTGATCCTGTGGCCGATGCCAAGGCGATTGTGAATGAGCTTCGTAAATATGATGAAGCCTTGGTTGAGAAACCACGTTGGTTGGTTCTCAATAAGGTCGACATGATTCCCGAAGAGGATCGCAAAAAAGTAGTTGCTGATTTTGTAAAGAAGTTCAAGTGGAAAGGTCCTGTATTTGAGATTTCTGCTTTAACAGGTCTTGGCTGTGACAAACTTTGTTATTCCTTGCAGGATTATTTGGATTCTGTTCGTCGTGATCGCGATGATGCAGAGGAGCGCTTAGCCGATCCTCGTTACCAAGATCAAGCTGAAGACAAAACCCCAGATTAAATACGTTTTAGAGATGTTTCATTGATATGACTGCACAAAAAGCAAAACGAATTGTTATCAAAGTTGGATCTAGCCTAGTTACTAATAATGGTGAAGGCTTAGACCATGCTGCGATTGCACTGTGGGCTGAGCAAATGGCCTCGCTACTAAAGGCTGGCCATGAAGTGCTAATGGTCAGTTCCGGTGCGATTGCTGAAGGCATGCAACGTTTGGGCTGGACCCAGCGTCCACAAGATATTCATCAACTCCAGGCTGCTGCTGCTGTCGGCCAAATGGGCTTAGTGCAGGTTTATGAAAGCTGCTTTGCACGTTTTAATTTGCGTACTGCCCAGATCCTATTGACCAATGCAGATTTGGCTCACGCAGAGCGCAATACAAATGCGAAGGCTACGCTAGACACCTTGTTGAAGTTAGGTGTTGTGCCAATTATTAATGAGAACGATACCGTGGTGACCGATGAGATTAAATTCGGTGATAACGACAGCTTGGCTGCTTTGGTAACGAATTTAATCCATGCGGACTTGCTGATTATTTTGACAGATCAGGGTGGTTTATATACCGCAGACCCACGTCAAGATGCTACTGCAACCCTACTAACAGATGCTATTGCAGGCGATCCTGCTCTAGAGAAAATGGCTGGTGCTGCTGCTAGTGAACTTAGTAAGGGCGGCATGTTAACTAAGGTGTTGGCTGCAAAGATTGCCGCCCAAACCGGAGCGTCTACCGTGATTGCTTCCGGGCACGAGCCTAATATCCTTACTCGCTTACTTGCTGGCGAGAAAATCGGCACTTATTTAACACCCAACACTAAGTAACAATACTTTAGAGAAACTCTCCCATAGAGTTTGTTGGTTTAAATCCACCAGTGAAACCCCTTGAATTTAGGGACTTCAGAATGTCCTCAATATTTTTTTCCTGAATGTCAATGTTACAAAGGGCTCCTTGAGCTAAGGCAGCTTGATAACGATTGGGTGTAGCGCTTTGTATAGCTTTCCAGCTTGAAAGTGGATTTTCTTTCCAGCCCGTATTGTCATAATTTCCATAAATACGCGCTTGGTAGGAATCGCAACGAATTCCTTCGTATTGAGCTTGCTGACCACCACTTGGATTGATGATGACTACGGTATAGCGTGTAACACCATCGGCACCAATCAAAATCGAGTCTAGATCAATGGCAAATTTGAAAACAGTCGTTTGAGATACATAAAAGGGCTGAAGGGTAGATTTATTCGGAGGATTAAGCGGCATTACGGTGCTACCTTCTTTAAATACCCTGGGTGCAAATGGGTCAAGACCACTCTGAAGCGGGTCGCCGGCACAGCCCACAATAATCGTGCACAAAATTGCACTACCAAGATAGGAGCGAAAACGCTGGTTGAATAGCATCATTTTGATTTGTGATCCGCGTTAGGTTCTTCTTTAGAGGGCTCTTCATTATTCGAATAAAAAGACTGAATGAGGTCAAGGGGAGTGCCCCAGGTAAGTTGTTGCATACGAATTCCACGGGCAAGGTAGCGTGCTAGCTCAGAAAGGGCGAGTTGATAAACCTCTCTCTTGAAGTCAATCACGCCATCAAGTTGTATCCAGAAGGGAACCCAACGCCAAGCATCAAATTCAGGGTGTTCGGAGGCGCGCAATTGAATATCACTATCCAGACCCTCTAATCGCAGTAGAAACCAAATTTGCTTTTGTCCGCGGTAGGCGGCGCGGTGTATGCGGGTGGCATGTTGACGGCGCAAGAATTCCTCAGGGACGTCATAACGAAGCCAATCCCTAGTTCGTCCAATAATTTGGACGTGTTCTGGCAGCAAGCCAACCTCTTCATGCAATTCGCGGTACATGGCCTGCTCGGGGCTCTCACCATGTTGTATCCCGCCCTGCGGGAACTGCCACGAATGCTGCCCAACGCGTTTTCCCCAGAAAACCTCGTTACGGGCGTTGAGGAGGACAATGCCGACATTGGGGCGATACCCTTCACGGTCAAGCATGATCGTGCCTCAAATCCTTTAAAATCAATGATTTGATTATATCCATACATGAAAGCCTCACAATCATTTCTCGCCACGCTAAAAGAAGCCCCTTCAGATGCTGAGGTGGTCTCGCACAAGCTCATGGTGCGCGCAGGTTTAATTCGCAAGCTCAGTGCAGGCATTTACAACTATTTGCCCTTAGGTTTAAAAGTCATTCGCAAGGTAGAAAACATCATTCGCGAAGAAATGAATCGTGCAGGTGCTATCGAATTGTTAATGCCAATGATTCAGCCTGCTGAGTTGTGGCAAGAAACAGGCCGCTGGGAAAAGATGGGCCCTGAATTGCTTCGAATCAAAGATCGTCATGATCGTGACTTTTTGATTCAGCCAACCTCAGAAGAAGTGATTACTGATTTAGCTCGTAATGAAATTAAGAGTTATAAACAGCTCCCTATAAATTTTTATCAAATTCAGACAAAATTCCGTGATGAGCGTCGCCCGCGTTTTGGCATCATGCGTGGCCGTGAGT
>CAILON010000413.1 GCA_903835865.1 uncultured beta proteobacterium | reverse complement strand
AGTACAGGAGCAAAAGATGAACGATCACACTACCAAGCTCAATTGCGCAGTAGGTGATTTAGCCATCACCGTGAATTGCAAGATTCCTGAAAACCTTGGCAATATTGTGCGGATTATTTCGTCTGGAGGATTTCAGGAGTGGCAAGGGTATAGCGAACTGCTCTATACATGGAATGTAGAAGTGGCCACTGAAGGTGGTGCGCTATTTTATGAAGTTGAAGATGGCATTGAGGCTTATACATCAGGGCCAGCACCCGATATTTATCTCAGGCGCTTAACGCCACCGCAAGGTTATCTCTTGGAGGAGTTCACTGACTCAGAACAATTGCAGATGGATTTTCATGAAGTGGAAGTAAAAGAACTTGCCGATGTAGAGGGAAAGTGATTCTATGTCTAGAAATGGCAACTACCATTTGAATTGTGAGCTTGGCACTGTAGCGATGACGCGTAGAACAAAGTTTTCAGTGAATCGAGGAATAATTGTGCGGGTTGAGGACTCTTTTGGCTTAATGCATTGGCCAGAGCTACATGGAATAGTTCATGTTTGGCAGGTGCGTGTTTTATCTCAAGAAAGCTCCCTTTGCTACTACCTCCCAAGAAAAGGAGAGCTTAAGCATGAGCGTATTGGCCTAATCCCAGATCGTTTTTTACAGGCACTTACTCCACCAACTGGGCAGATGCGCTTTGAATTTGAAGATTATGAGCCTGAGCCAGATCTAGAGCCTATGGCTCTTTAGCTTTGGCTAAGCCATTGTTGCAACTCTAGAATTTGCCTATCCGTGATGCCAGTATTTGGATTGCAGCGAATGAGTCTAGGGCAGGGATTAGGAAATTCCCAATAGGAATCATCTAACGCTTTCCAGTCAGCCGATCCATAGCCGCGCAGATAGTTTTGGATTTCTGTAAAGCGTGGGTGCTTGCCAATAACAGCTTGACCAGTAGCCCCAATAATTAATGAAGAGATGTGATTGGGAATAGTTTTTTGTAATTTCTCTAAGTTGTGGGTAAAGCGCCAGCTTGACGAAATGACAATCTTTGGAGAAAACAGCGCCAAAGTCTCCTCCAAAAGCTGCGCCCGTGAGAACGGAGATTCGCCAGCAAAGTGAGTTGGATGTAAAACTCCATCAAAATCTAAAAACAATAGTTTCTCTTTGCTCACTCTTATAGCTCTTCCAGATCTGCTTTCTCAAGCACTAAAAAATTTCTCTGAATCGGCTGCCCATAATTATCTTGTGTCCAAAACTTTTGAACCGCCACAAAACGAAACCCCTCGCTACCTTTTTCATTGAGGATATTTTCGACCGTATCAATGTCTGTTGACACGGGCTCCATTTTAATTAGTTCATATTCGTAAGTATTCATTGTCTTTTGCTTGGTGAATAGCCAATGCGATTGCCGTTGTTGTCAAAGACGTTAGTCACGCCTGAGGGGGATTGGGTCTCGTAGCCAATGCGATTGCCATTGTTATCGTAAACACCATTAGTTGAGTTGTAGTTAAGGGGGCTATTTTGATAATTCAATGGTGAATTGTTGTAATTCAACGAAGAGTTGTTGTAGTTAAGAGGGCTATTGTTGTAATTCAAGGGCGAGTTATCCCAGCTAGT
>CAILON010000412.1 GCA_903835865.1 uncultured beta proteobacterium | reverse complement strand
CGGGGGAGTGGTCTAGTCTAGTGAAGTCGGCCAATGGGTCACCTCTTGTGATCCATTTTTGGGGTGTGACATGTCCAGCTTGTGTGAAGGAGATGCCCAAGTGGGGCGCATTCTTAAAGCGTAATCCCAATGCAAAAGTAATATTTATTCAGGTCGATGATGTCACTCCTGAAATGATGCAAAAGATGTTGAGTAAAGCTGGTCTAGAGACGGCAAATAATTATTATGTTGCCGCGCCATTCGACGAAAGACTGCGTTATGAAATCGATCCAAAGTGGCATGGAGAAACACCAACAACGATCTTTGTCGATAAAAATGGAAAGACCTCCAGAAAGACGGGCCTAATTAATTTTCAAAAACTACCATCGTTAATGGGGATTGGCGCTTAAGGCATGCTAAATTAAATCAAGATGCAGATAAATTACTCCATATCAACCATTCTTTATTTAAGGGCTTCCTTGATTGGCCTATGCTTCATGCTGGGTGCCTGCGCTACCCAATCTGGTTTATGGCTGAAGGATAATTCAAGCCAGCTTCAGGTAGATCAAGATAAATATGTTTGTCTTCAGCAATCGCAACAACCATATGGTTATAGTGATGGCGGCTTTGGTTGGGGGCCCGGTTGGGGTGGATTTAATTCCTACTCTGGTGTCCAGACAAATCAAGAGCTTTACGCAGCTTGCATGAAGGCGAGAGGATATCGCTGGCAACCTGACAAAGCTCCTCAATAAATTTACTAAGGGAGTTCCAGATGAAATCAAATATATTTTTAGTGATGTGCGCAGTAATGGGTATTGCCATTAGTGGGACTGCATTTGCTCAAACCGCTTCAGTCGGAGCTATTAAAATTGAGAACGCCTATACGCGTGCTACCGTTCCTGGGCAGCAAGTGGCGGGCGGTTTTATGAAAATTGAAAATAAAGGCGTAGCAGACCAACTGCTATCTGCTAGCTCACCAGCTGCAGGCGAAGTGCAGTTGCATGAAATGGCTATGGATGGCAATGTCATGAAAATGCGTCAAGTCAAAGATATTGCCGTGCCAGCAGGTGGTGCAGTGGAGTTAAAGCCAGGTGGATTGCATTTAATGTTCATGAACATAAAGACGCCATTGCTTGCGGGTCAAACGGTTCCCGTCAAACTCAAATTTGCTAAAGCTGGGGAAGTAGAAGTGAAGATTCCAGTGAACGCGATGGGGCAGCAAGGTAAAGGTACGAAACATTAAGTATTTAGTAATACTCATCAGTAAAAAAGCCCCTAGTGTTGTCTAGGGGCTTTTAGCCAAAACTGTTTTATCGATATCTAGATATCTAGATTTAAATCGGTGACTGCGCCTTTGCTAGCAGAACTTGCAAGACTTGCGTACTTAGCTAGTAGGCCGCGGGTATAACGTGGCTTAGGTTGCTTCCAGGCTGCACGACGCTTGGCGATTTCTGCCTCATCTACATTGAGTTGAATGAGTAACTGGTGTGCATCAATCGTGACCGAGTCCCCTTCGTTGATGAGCGCAATGACGCCTCCTACATAAGCTTCTGGTGCGACGTGACCTACAACCATGCCCCAAGTTCCACCAGAGAAGCGACCATCAGTGATAAGCCCTACAGACTCGCCTAAACCTTGCCCTACAAGAGCAGAGGTAGGGGCAAGCATTTCACGCATACCAGGCCCACCTTTAGGGCCTTCATAACGAATGACAACAATATCGCCATCTTTGATCTTTTGCGCCATGATGGCCGCCATGGCATCGTCTTCAGAATCAAAGACACGTGCAGGTCCCGTGATCGATGGGTTTTTGAGGCCGGTAATCTTGGCAACGCAGCCCTCAGGAGAGATGTTCCCCTTCAAGATCGCCAAGTGACCTTGTTTGTATAAAGGATTATCTAAAGTGCGAATCACTTTTTGATCAGCGCGCGGGACAGATGGCACATCTTTTAATACTTCAGCAATCGTTTTGCCAGTGATGGTGATGCAATCACCATGCAGTAAGCCGCCATCCAATAAAATTTTCATGACCTGAGGAATACCGCCTGCTTGATGCAAGTCGGTAGCCAAATAAGTTCCAGATGGCTTCATATCCACAATGACCGGAACGCGTTTACGAATACGTTCAAAGTCATCAATCGTCCACTCAATCTCTGCAGCGCTCGTAATTGCCAAGAAGTGCAATACGGCATTGGTAGAACCACCAACTGCCATGATGACGCTCACTGCATTTTCAATCGACTTTTTAGTGATGATGTCACGGGGACGCAAGTTTTTCTTAATTGCTTCAACCAATACGATTGCAGATTCGTGTGCACTAGTCACTTTTTCAGCATCTTCGTTCGCCATCGTAGACGAGTAGGGCAAGCTCATGCCTAGGGCCTCAAAAGATGAGCTCATCGTGTTGGCTGTATACATGCCGCCGCAAGAGCCGCTGCCAGGACAGGCGTGCTGCTCAACACCTTTGAGATCTTCTTCACTTAAGCGTCCAGAAGTAAATTCACCAACCGCTTCAAATGCAGAAACAATATTAAGTTCTTTACCTTTGAAATGACCAGGCTTAATAGTGCCGCCGTAAACATAGATACCGGGCACATTAGTACGTGCTAATGCCATCATTCCACCTGGCATATTTTTGTCGCAACCACCTATGACAACTACGCCGTCTTGCCACAGACCGTTCACACAAACCTCAATGCTATCGGCAATGACCTCGCGAGATACGAGAGAATATTTCATACCTTCGGTACCCATCCCAATTCCATCGGAGACGGTAGGCGTTCCAAACACTTGTGCTTTTGCACCGGCCTCTTCTAAGGCGGTTACAGCAGCGTCAGCTAATTTTTGCAAACCACTATTACAAGGAGTGATCGTGGAGTGACCGTTGGCTACACCAACCATCGGCTTCGAAAAATCCGTCTCCTGATAACCCATTGCGTAATACATTGAACGATTAGGTGCGCGAGCAACCCCTTCGGTGACCATGCGCGAGCGTTCATTAAGGCGTTTCATGCTTATTACTCCAGAAAAGGTTTGTT
>CAILON010000411.1 GCA_903835865.1 uncultured beta proteobacterium | reverse complement strand
CGTTATCGACAAAAACGGCATCGATGCTGTGTTGTCTGATCTACGTGCACGTGGCGAAATTTAAGGAGCGCACAAATGGCTAAAGGCGGCAGAGAAAAAATTAAGTTAGAGTCATCAGCTGGTACTGGTCACTTCTACACAACTTCAAAAAACAAGCGTACAAAGCCTGAGAAAATGGAGATCATGAAATTCGATCCAACCATTCGCAAGCACGTTGCTTATAAAGAAACAAAGCTGAAGTAAGAACCAAGTTTTTACTTGCTTCAAGCAAATAAAAAACCCGCTACTTCAGCGGGTTTTTTATTGTCTCCAAAATACCAAAGGCAATCACCTTAGTAAATACTTACGCGTAACGACGCAATCGTAAGGAGAACTCTCGCAAGCTTGCTAAGCCACTATCTTCAGCGCGTTGACACCATGCATGTAACTGCGTTACCAACTGCTCTCTAGTAGAGTTAGATCGACCCCAGATCGCTTGTAAATCACGACGCATCTCAATCATCTTGCGCAACTGAGCATTGCTTGCCATCAACTCTTCAAGCTTTGCCTTCTCATCAGTACTCAAGCGAGTTTCATCTTTAGCCAACCAAGTGCGAGCATCTTTTAAATGAACTGCCAGTACCTGCATGTGCTGAACTTCATTGCTAAAAAAGTTACGCAAAGTCTTGCTATAGCGAGCCATGATTTCATAGCGATTTGCAATGATCGCTTCAAGGGTATTTTGATCTGCCGGGCGTAAGTCGCTGAGCACTGGCTTAGGTGGCGTCTTCTTGACAGTAGCCAAACCTACCGCACTCATCATCTGAATATAGAGCCAGCCAATGTCAAACTCATACCATTTGTTGGAGAGCTTAGCGCTAGTAGCAAAGGTGTGGTGATTGTTATGCAGCTCTTCGCCACCAATCAAAATTCCCCAAGGAATAATATTGGTTGAAGCATCTTCACAATCGTAATTACGATAACCCCAATAGTGGCCAATTCCGTTAATCACACCTGCAGCAGTAATCGGAATCCACAACATTTGTACCGCCCACACTGTCAGGCCAATGCCACCAAATAAAATTACATCAATGATGAGCATCAAACCAACGCCCTGCCAAGAGAACTTGGAATAAACATTGTGCTCAAGCCAATCATCTGGAGTGCCATGACCAAACTTCTCTAGAGTTTCTTGATTGGCTGCTTCATTCTTATAAAGCTCGGCACCGCGAGTCAAGATAGTTTTAATGCCTAATATTTGTGGGCTATGAGGATCATCCACGGTCTCGCATTTAGCATGATGCTTACGATGAATGGCAGTCCACTCTTTAGTAACCATGCCTGTCGTTAACCAAAGCCAAAAGCGGAAAAAATGAGAAACGATTGGATGCAGATCCAAAGCTCGGTGAGCTTGGCAGCGATGCAAGTAAATGGTTACTGCAGCAATCGTGATGTGGGTCACAACGAGAGTAAAAATGGTGATTTGCCACCATGACCAGTCTAAATATCCATTGGCAAGCCAGTGAAGGAAAGAATCAAAGCCGGTGTTTGCAGATAAATTCAAAAGTGAAGCCCTAAAGGTCTATAAACCTTTATTTTAGTTCTTTAGGGGCTTTCTTGGTTTTGACCTTGATCTCTTTTTCCGCACCTTTTTCAGGGTTTAAGACTTTTGCTGAGGCCTTCTTTTGGAATACGGCTCCAAAAAAGCCATCTGTCCCATGAATATGAGGCCACAACTGCCACCAAGGATTGTCTGGACTGCATCCTAAGGGCATTTTGTCTTTCGGAAATAGTGGTTGCAATACTTCTGCCGCCGGTACCGCCTCAAATTCAGGATGATTTGCCAAGAAAGCTTCTGCAATCCCTTGATTCTCTTGAGGTAAAAGGCTGCAAGTCCCATAGACCAGGCGACCACCTGGCTTTAATAAACGGGCTGCCGAAGTCAGAATGCTGATTTGCTTGGCATTGAGCTCTAAAACCCCAGTTGGGGTTTGGCGCCACTTCAGATCAGGATTGCGGCGCAAAGTACCCATACCAGTACAAGGGGCATCCACTAGCACGCGATCGATCTTTCCGGCTAAGCGTTTGATCTTGCTGTCATTCTCACTATCAATCCAGACAGGATGTACGTTTGAGAGTCCGCTACGGGCTTGTCTTGGCTTTAAGTTAGCTAAACGACGCTCAGATGTATCTAAAGCGTATAAACGGCCTGTGGAGCGCATCAAGGCTCCAATAGCCAATGTCTTACCGCCTGCTCCTGCACAAAAATCTACCACCATCTCGCCGCGCTTTGGAGCGAGCAAATAGGACAATAGTTGACTGCCTTCATCTTGCACTTCAAACATTCCCGCCTTAAAACCGGCAGTATTTTGTAGTGCTGGCTTACCCATAATGCGCACACCATCGGGTGCATACGGAGTTGGGATCGCTTGGTAACGACCGCCCAATGCATTCATTTGCGCAAGTAATTCTTCGCGAGTGGTTTTCATGGTGTTCGCACGTAAATCCAAAAGTGCTGGATGCATTAATGATTTAGCTAACTCTTCACGAGTTTCTTCACCAGGATATTTTCCAAATGCGTCCCACAACCACTCCGGTAAATTATTACGGACCAGCGGATTTAAAGCTGCTGGATCTACTTTAGAAAAACGTTGCAGCCATTCATATTCGCCAGCCTTTAGTACATGCGCTAAATCGGCAATTGCACTTTCTGCGCGATTGGCAGAACCAAGTCCACCCTCAGAGAGAGCGGACACCAAACCCAATAGGGCCAAGCGTCTAGCCTGAGATCCTTCGCCACTCGATGCGAATTGGGAGAACTCATTTTTGCGACGCAAAATAGCAAAGGCACCCTCAGCAATCAAAGCGCGATCACGATTGCCTAATTGCGGTTCAGAGCGAAAATAGCGACTGACAACACGATCAGCTGGCTGCTCAAAAGTGAGTAACTCCGGCAGCAAACGCTCTAAATGAATCGCATGCTGCGGAAGCGCTTTCGCATTGGAAAAATTCTTTTGACCTTCAGGGGCAATTAAATTACCACTCGCATTGCGTCTCTCAGGACGACGCAAAGGGTCTTTAGTTTTTGCTGCGTAACTTTTATGAGGGGCTAACCTGTTGCCGGCTCTTGAACCATTGGCAGATTTTCTTGCGGGGCGCTCTGTACTCATAATTTAAAAAATTGAGTCTCTGGGGGTTGTAGCTTCACTTGATTACCTTCTATTTGCAATCGTCCATCAAGGAACCATTTTACGGCCCGCGGGTAAATCTGATGTTCAGCAGCTAAAACACGCGCCGCCAAAGTATCTGCATTGTCTCCCACCAGCACTGGAACGGAGGCCTGACAAATAATCGGGCCTTCATCCACCCCTTCTGTAACAAAGTGCACCGTAGTACCGTGCACCTGGACTCCAGCCTCTAAAGCCCGCTCATGGGTGTGTAAACCAGGGAATGCCGGTAAGAGCGCCGGATGAATATTGATCAGTCGACCCTCAAAATGACGAATAAATCCAGGGGTCAGGATTCTCATGAACCCAGCTAAAACCACTAAATCAGCCCCTAGCTCATCAATTTGCTTGATCAGGGCTGCATCAAAGGAGTCACGAGATGCATACTCCTGATGCTCTATGGCGTACGCCGGAATGCCCTGAGAGCGAGCAAAATCAAGGCCTTTAGCTGCAGAATGGTTTGCGATAAGCCCAGCAAATTTGACTGGCCATTGCTCTTTTTGAGCTGTTTTAACGATAGCCTCGAAATTAGATCCGCGGCCTGAGATTAAGGTGACGATTGAAAGCATGCCCACAATATAATTGATGGCTACCCTGAAAGCGATTTTGTGAACGTATTCCGTGGCCCCACCCAGTTTTCTGCAGGACCGGCTTGTGCCTTAACCATCGGTAATTTTGATGGCGTGCACAGGGGTCATCGCGCCTTGCTAAAACAGTTAGTGGAGGGCGCCAAGGAAAGAGGCCTCGTGAGCTGCATCATGACTTTCGAGCCGCACCCCAAGGAATTCTTTTCTCCTGAACAAGCCCCACCCCGCATTTTGAATTTACGTGACAAATTGGCAGCACTTGCCAATATCGGTATTGATCGGGTGGTGGTGGAGCATTTCAACTCTGCGTTTGCTCGCCTCTCCCCTGAAGAGTTTGTTTCTGAAATTATTGTGAAGCGTCTGAATGCTAAATGGATTTTGATTGGCGATGATTTTTGCTATGGCACAAAACGCGCAGGCAATTTTGCTAGCCTCAAAGCTGCTGGTGAAAAGTTTGGCTTTGAAGTATCTAGTATTCAAACCATCCTAGAAGATGGTGAACGCATCTCTAGCTCTGCTTTAAGAACTGCACTAGCCAATGGCGATATGCAACAGGCAGAAAAATTATTAGGCCGTCCTTATGGAATTTCTGGTCACGTCATTCATGGACAGCAGTTGGGTCGTCAATTGGGGTTTCCTACTTTGAACTTAGCAGTGGCTAATCATTTGCATCATCGTAAGCCAGCAACGACTGGCATCTTTACTGCGCAGGTATTGGGTCTGAGTGATAAGCCTCTACAAGCTGTTGCCAGCTTAGGTGTACGTCCAACGGTAGAAGACGAAGGTCGCGTATTGCTCGAAACCCATATATTTGATTACAACCAAGATGTCTATGGAAAAATTGTTACCGTAGAACTCTTAGAAAAAATTCGTGACGAGGAAAAGTATTCGGACCTCGACACTCTTACAAAAGCCATTGCAGCCGATGCAATGCATGCCAGAAATTATTTCCAGAAAAAAGCGTATGTCTGAAAAAGAAAACACCTATCCCGTTAACCTGCTAGATACATCGTTTCCGATGCGAGGAGATCTTGCTAAGCGTGAGCCTCAATGGGTTGCCCAGTGGCAAAAGAATAAGCTCTACGAAAAGATTCGTGCGGCGCATGCTAATCAACCCAAGTTCATCTTGCATGATGGCCCCCCTTATGCAAACGGCGATATTCACATTGGTCATGCGGTAAATAAAATTCTCAAAGACATGATTGTGAAGTCACGCTGGCTCATGGGCTTTGACTCTGTCTACATCCCAGGCTGGGATTGTCATGGCATGCCAATTGAAATTCAGATTGAAAAAGAATTTGGCAAAAATCTACCTACCGCTGAAGTGCAGGCAAAGGCGCGTGCTTACGCCCTAGTGCAAGTTGAAAAACAAAAGAAAGATTTTGAACGTTTGGGTGTACTGGGCGATTGGAATAACCCCTATCTCACCATGAGCTATCGCAACGAAGCCGATGAAATTCGGGCGCTCGGCAAAATTTGGGGGAAAGGTTATGTCTTCAGAGGCTTAAAACCAGTGAATTGGTGTTTTGATTGCGGCTCTGCATTAGCTGAAGCTGAAGTGGAATATCAAGATAAAACTGATCCAACCGTTGACGTAGGTTTTGCATTTGACGATGCTCAGCGACCCGCCCTGGCAAAAGTATTTGGATTAACAGAGTTACCTAATAAACCAGGTCAGATTGTTATCTGGACCACTACCCCTTGGACCATTCCAGCTAACCAAGCGATGAATGTTCATCCTGAACTGACTTATGCATTAGTCGATGTGGGTGACAAGTTATTAATTCTGGCAGAAGATCGAGTTGAGACTTGTTTGCAAGACTATGGTCTGGAAGGTAAAGTCATTGGGACCTGCCAAGGCGCACAACTGGCGAATATTTCTTTTTGGCATCCCCTTGCACCATTGCATGAGGGATACAAACGGCTCTCACCAATCTATCCCGCTGAATATGTCACCCTAGATACTGGTACAGGCGTTGTTCACTCAGCCCCAGCATACGGCGAGGAAGACTTTAAGTCATGCAAAGCAAACCAATTGGCGGATAAAGACATTCTTAATCCAGTTATGGGTAATGGCGTATACGCTTCCTGGCTCCCATTGTTTGCGAATGAATATATCTGGAAAGCCAATCCCAAGATCGTCGAAGCCATGCGTGAGGCGGGCAGCCTATTGCGCGACAAAACGTATACCCACTCCTACATGCATTGCTGGCGCCACAAGTCACCCATCATTTATCGCGCTACTTCACAGTGGTTTGCAGGTATGGATAAGAAACCATCTGATGGCAATGCTAGCTTGCGCGAAACAGCATTAGCCGGCATTGAGAACACTCAATTCTTCCCTGCCTGGGGGCAGCAACGTTTGCACAGCATGATCGTCAATCGTCCTGACTGGACCTTGTCACGACAACGTCAATGGGGTGTACCCATGGCTTTCTTTGTTCATAAAGAAAGTGGTGAACCTCATCCACGCACAGTCGAGTTGCTCGAAGAAGTTGCTAAGCGCGTAGAAAAAGGTGGGATTGAAGCATGGCAACAATTAGAGGTTTCTGAATTGCTTGGCGAAGAAGCTTCCCAATACGAAAAGAACCGCGACACCCTGGACGTTTGGTTTGACTCTGGCACTACTCACTGGCACGTCATTCGCGGATCACATCGTGATCAGTTGCTTACTGCTGAAGCAGAGACTCCCAATGGTCGTCTAGCCGATTTATATCTTGAAGGCTCTGATCAACATCGCGGCTGGTTCCACTCCTCCCTCCTTACGGGCGCAATGCTCGATGGCAAACCTCCTTACAAGGCGTTGCTGACGCATGGCTTTACAGTTGATGGTCAAGGTCGCAAGATGAGTAAGTCGGTGGGTAATGTCATCGCCCCACAACAAGTAGCAGACAAACTGGGTGCTGAAATTATTCGCCTTTGGGTAGCCTCTACTGACTACTCTGGCGAAATGACGATCTCTGATGAGATTCTCAAACGCGTTACCGAAAGTTACCGTCGCATTCGCAACACCTTGCGATTCTTGCTGGCCAATCTTTCGGATTTTGATCCAAGCAAGCATTCGATGCCAGCAGATCAGTGGATGGAGATTGATCGCTATGCAGTAGCGCTGGCTAACCAATTGCAAGGCGATATTGAAGCGCATTACCAGGTTTATGAATTCCAGCCAGCAGTCGCTCGCATGTTGTCCTTCTGCTCTGAAGATTTGGGCGGATTCTATTTGGACATTCTGAAAGATCGCCTCTATACGAGCGCCCCAGACTCAGCAGATCGTCGTGCGGCCCAGAACGCGCTATTTCATATCACCCGCAATCTCTTGAAATGGCTATCTCCATTCCTCTCCTTTACTGCAGAGGAAGCTTGGCAGTCATTTCCTCATGGTTCAAATGAAAAAGCAAAAGAGTCCATCTTTATGGAAGAGTTTGGAAGTTTCCCTGAAGTGGCCAATGCTGATGAGTTACTGGCTAAGTGGAATCGTATTCGGGAAATTCGCTCTGAAGTAACCAAGGCTATTGAAATCGAACGTGAAGCTGGTCATGTAGGCTCGTCCTTACAGGCGGAACTCACTATCAAGGTAGGCGATATTGACTTTGCCATTCTTCATTCCCTAGAAAATGACTTGCGTTTTGTCACCATTACCTCTAGCGCCGACATTGAGTTAAGCAACGATGGATTGGAAGTCTGGGTACGTGGCAGTCAATATAAGAAATGCGGACGTTGCTGGCATCACACTGCCGATGTGGGTAGCAATCCAGAGCATGCAGAACTTTGTGGACGTTGCATCAGCAACCTATTTGGTGATGGCGAACATCGCCTGTTTGCGTAAGCGAAGAATTCGGATGAATCTGTCATTTCTTCGCTATCTTGCAATTGCCATTCTGGTTCTTTTGCTAGATCAACTGAGCAAATGGTCCGCATTAAGCAATCTACAGATGGGCGTGCCTGAGCCAGTACTCCCATTTTTAAATTGGCTGCTCCTTTTTAATCCAGGCGCTGCGTTCTCATTTTTAGCACAGGGCTCGGGCTGGCAACGTTGGTTCTTTACAGCACTCGGTCTGGGGGCTGCAATTTATATCATTTACTTGCTCTACAAAAGCCAAGGCGAAAAAATGCTGTGCGTTGCCTTAAGCTTGATCCTTGGTGGGGCACTCGGTAACGTTTTAGATAGGATCATGTTCGGGGCCGTAGTCGACTTTATTGACCTGTATTACGCAAACTGGCATTGGCCTGCATTTAATATTGCTGACAGTGCTATTTGTATTGGTGCCGCCCTCATTATTTGGGGTGAATTTCGTAAGTCATTTGGCAAATCTGCCCAATCCCATTAAGCTGGCGCCATGCAATCACTTTTAAACAAAAAAATTGTTCTCGGCATCTCTGGTGGCATCGCTGCCTATAAGACGCCAGAGCTTGCACGCCAGTTAATACAAGAAGGCGCCTCAGTACAAGTGGTGATGACCGAAGCAGCGGGCCAATTTGTGACAGCAGTGACTATGCAAGCCATCACAGGCAATCCGGTTTATACAAGCCAATGGGATAGCAGCATCTCGAACAATATGGCTCATATTGAATTATCCAGAGCGGCAGATGTCATTTTGATTGCGCCCACTAGCGCTGATCTCATGGCTAAACTTTCCTTAGGCTTAGCGGATGATTTACTCAGCACCTTGTGCCTTGCAAGAGATTGCCCCTTGCTGCTAGCTCCTGCAATGAATAAGCAAATGTGGGATCACGCAGCCACCCAACGAAGTGCTCAAAGATTGTTAGATGATGGCGTTGCCTTGCTAGGACCTGCCAGTGGATTTCAGGCGTGTGGTGAAGTGGGTATGGGCAGAATGCTCGAACCAGCAGAAATTACTGAACAAGTCATTGCTTTCTTTCAGAAAAAAACTTTACTGGGCAAAAAAGTATTGATTACCGCTGGACCCACCTTTGAAGCGATTGATCCAGTTCGTGGAATCACAAATCACAGTTCAGGCAAGATGGGCTTTGCCATTGCTCGCGCAGCAGTAGAGGCAGGAGCAGAGGTTCATCTCATCGCTGGCCCCTGCGACCTTGAGACCCCTCTTGCTGCAACCGGGAAAATTACCCGTACCGATGTCATCAGCGCCAAAGAAATGCACGCAGCTGCTCTTAAATCAACTGATAGTGACATCTTCTTTGCTGTCGCCGCTGTAGCAGACTGGGGTATTGCCAAACCCGCGAAAGAAAAGATTAAGCGTCAGGGCAAAAATGCCCCTGCAATTGAGTTTATTGCCAATCCCGATATTCTTTTAGATGTCGCCAAAACAGTTAAAACTAAGGGTGGTAAACCTTACCCATATTGCGTAGGATTTGCTGCAGAGTCTACCAATCTAGAAGCGCATGCAGATGAGAAACGTCAGCGCAAAGGCATTCCGATGATCGTTGGCAATATTGGCCCAGATACTTTTGGTAGCGACTTCAATGAACTCATTGTTATGGATGCTCAGGGCAGCAAAAAAATTGCGAAAGCTGAAAAACTGCAATTAGCACGGCAACTCATTCAACTGCTTGCCAAGAAAATATAAGTCCTTCTTTTTTAATCTCCGCTTTAACCTTTACCCGCTTTAGGAAATTTCATGCAATCACTCCAAGTCAAAATTCTCGATGAGCGCATGCGCGATCAGCTGCCAACTTACGGCACACCAGGTAGCGCAGGGCTCGATTTAAGAGCCTGTATTGATGAAATGATTGAAATTGCCCCAGGTCAAACCGTACTGGTGCCAACTGGTTTGGCTATTTATGTAGAAGATCCACGTTATGCAGCTTTTATTCTGCCGCGCTCTGGTCTAGGCCATAAACATGGCATCGTTCTAGGCAATCTGGTTGGCCTCATTGATTCTGACTATCAGGGACAGCTCATGGTCAGCACTTGGAACCGCGGATCAATCCCTTTCAAACTCGAGCCTATGGAGCGCTTAGCCCAATTGGTCATCATGCCCGTGCAACAAGTTGAACTCAAAGTGGTGGAAGAGTTTACCGAGAGCAGTCGTGGGGCGGGTGGATTTGGCAGTACAGGAAGAGCTTAATTTTCTTCCAATGAACTTTTAATCTTTATTTGCGGATTCTGAATTTTTATTCGCAACAAGAAAATCGCATTTAAGAAGTTAAAGTAAGCGGCTTCCTCGGAGATAGGAACCCCACCATGGATGGCACGCGTATTAATCTCATCCAAGCGATTTAACATCTCTTCCCTTTCATTCTCATCGAGAGATCCCCGTTGCAGACTTAGCTCCATTTCGAGCAACTCCTTGTAATGCGGGATTTCTTTTAAGTTAAAACGGAATTTTCTAAGGTGGATATTCAATTTAGAGAGTGGATAGAAGACCGCCAGAATGGTTAGCAATAGTATCCAGGCGCGATCAACGAAGCCCGCAAGCCAATAAGGTAAATATTTCATTGCATGTGGAGGCCCATAATCATAAAAATGCTCAGCAACCGGACTAATGGGAATGGATGGATCTAGAT
>CAILON010000410.1 GCA_903835865.1 uncultured beta proteobacterium | reverse complement strand
GCAATGAGTTATTTGAGTTAATTCAATACACACCATTAACTGAGACTGTATTTGAGCGCCCATATTTAATGGTTCCCCCATGTATCAATAAGTATTACATTTTAGATTTACAGCCCGATAATTCAGTAGTACGTCACATGGTTTCCCAGGGCCATACGGTATTTCTGGTTTCTTGGAAAAATCCCGATTCATCAATGGCCAAGGTCAGTTGGGATGACTATGTAGGCAATGGTGTTATCAAGGCAATTGAGGTTGTAAAGGACATTAGCAAAAGTAAGAAAATTAATGTATTGGGCTTCTGTGTTGGCGGCACGCTAACTACTTCCGCCTTGGCAGTCCTCGCCGCACGGGATGAGCACCCCGCAGCAAGCTTAACCTTGTTTACCACTTTATTGGATTTCACGAATACTGGAATTTTGGATGTCTTTATCGATGAAGGCATGGTGGAACTCCGTGAAAACACCATTGGCGGCAAGGGCGGCAAATACGGCATGATGTCGGGCCTAGACCTTGGCAATACATTCTCTTTTTTAAGGCCCAATGATTTAGTGTGGAACTATGTTGTAGAGAACTATCTCAAGGGTAACTCACCACCACCTTTTGATTTGCTGTATTGGAATGGAGATGCAACTAATTTACCGGGTGCAATGTACTGTTGGTACTTGCGACACACTTATTTGCAAAATGATTTGGTTAAGCCAGGTAAGGTGACTATTTGCGGTGAGAAAATAGATTTGGGCAAAATCAAATGCCCTGCTTATGTGTATGCATCACAAGATGACCACATTGTTCCATGGCAGTCTGCTTACGCATCAACACATATTTTAAAGGGTAAGAATCGTTTTGTTCTAGGCGCATCAGGCCATATCGCTGGAGTGATTAACCCTCCCGCAAAAAATAAACGCTATTACTTTGAAAATAACAAGATAGCGCCAACTGCCCAAGAGTGGCTGGAAGGGGCTAAGCACATTACAGGAAGTTGGTGGCCAAATTACACCAAATGGCTTGAGCAATTTGGTGGTGAGCAAAAACCCGTCTCCAATACTTTTGGTAACTCAAAGTACAAAAAGATGGAAGCAGCGCCTGGTGTTTATGTAAAAGAAAAAGCTGCATCAGCAATTAACTAATTAACGAGTGTTTTTTACAAGGGGAAAGTAATGTCTCAAAAAGTCGCATATGTAACTGGTGGTATGGGCGGTATTGGTACTGCTATTTGCCAACGCCTAGCAAAGGATGGATTTAAGGTGATCGCTGGTTGCGGCCCGAATTCGCCACGTAAAGACCGTTGGATCGGCGAGCAAAAAGCCCTAGGATATGATTTCATTGCTTCTGAGGGTAATGTCTCTGATTGGGATAGCACTGTTGCTGCATTTGAGAAGGTCACAGCAGAGGTCGGGCGTGTTGATGTGCTGGTGAATAATGCCGGCATTACGCGTGACAGCGTTTTTCGCAAAATGACTCCAGATGCTTGGAAGGCTGTTATTGATACCAATCTGAACTCCTTGTTTAATGTTACAAAACAAGTGATCGAGGGTATGGTTGATAACAATTGGGGGCGGATTATTAATATTTCCTCAGTAAACGGTCAAAAAGGTCAGTTTGGTCAAGCCAATTACTCCACTGCCAAGGCCGGCCTTCATGGCTTCACAATGGCTTTAGCGCAAGAAGTTGCCACCAAGGGCGTCACAGTGAACACTGTTTCCCCTGGCTATATTGGAACTGACATGGTTAAGGCGATCCGTGAGGATGTCTTGGAAAAGATCATTTCGGGCATCCCAGTGAAGCGTTTAGGCACTCCTGATGAAATTGCGTCAATTTGCTGCTGGATTGCATCTGAAGATGGTGGTTATGCAACCGGCGCTGATTTCTCGCTAAATGGTGGTATTCATACCGGCTAATGATGTAAATAGTGCATATTACGAGGGCGCGACACGGCTTATTTACCTTTTGGTCAAACTAGGGATAAACTATGCCGATGTTGCGTTGCAGTACTAAGTAAGGAAAATTATGGCTACCCGAACAAAGCGAGTTGGCGAAGATCGACTCATTAAGAAGTATCCCAATCGTCGTTTGTATGACACTCAAACCAGTACCTATGTCACCTTGGCGGACATTAAAGGCTTAGTCATGGCTAACGAAGTCTTCAAGGTGCTTGATGCCAAAACTGAAGAAGATCTGACGCGCAATATCCTATTGCAAATTATTCTTGAAGAAGAGGCTGGCGGTGCTCCTGTATTTTCATCACAGATGCTCTCGCAAATCATCCGCTTTTATGGAAATTCTATGCAAGGCTTAATGGGTAATTACCTCGAAAAGACCATGCAATCTTTTGTAGATGTTCACAATAAGCTTGGCGACCAAACCAAAGGATTGGGGGCTGGTAGTACACCAGAATCCTGGTCCCAAATGCTCAATCTTCAAAATCCCCTCATGCAGAATTTGATGGGAAGTTACATGGATCAAAGCAAAGACTTGTTTATTAAGATGCAAGAACAAATGCAGGGATCTCAAAATATTTTTGGTGGTTTCCCATTTACCCCACAGCCTACTAAAACAGAAAAAGAATAGTTGTGGCAGGAAAAATTGGTTTTG
>CAILON010000409.1 GCA_903835865.1 uncultured beta proteobacterium | reverse complement strand
GCTGCTTGGGCAGTGCGCACATTCGCTCTGACCGACACATTCATGCCAATAAAGCCGCAAGCGCCCGACAACACTGCGCCCAGAACAAACCCCATGGCCGTGGCAATGTCTAAAAATAGCGCAATCAAAATCGTCAGCACGATGCCGACGATCGCAATCGTTTTGTACTGGCGTGAGAGATAGGCGGCTGCGCCCTGCTGAATTGCCGCAGCAATTTCTTCCATTTTGGCGTTGCCGGTATCTTGCTTCAAAATCCAGCGCCGCATAAAAAAGCCGTATAGAACGGCAATCACACCGCAGATTAAAGAAAAATACAGGCCTAATGTGACATTACTCATAGCTTCAATCTCCAAAAAAACGAACCATAGAAGTATCCAACACAAACTATAACTTCTCACTTTGCTAATATCAGGGTATCCACTAATTTTTTCCGGAAAAACCCTCATGAGTCTTGATAATGTCACCCCAGGCAAAAATTCACCCACCAACTTTAATGTGATTATTGAAATTCCGATGAACGCCGACCCCATTAAATATGAGGTAGATAAGGAAACGGGGGCTATTTTTGTCGACCGTTTTATGGGCACTGCGATGCATTACCCCTGTAATTATGGCTATATTCCCCAAACTATCGCTGGCGATGGCGACCCCGTAGATGTGCTGGTCATCACCCCTTTCCCACTAATTCCTGGGGTAGTTGTCAGCTGTAGGGCTATCGGCCTCTTGCAGATGGAAGATGAGGCTGGGCATGACGCTAAGCTATTAGCCGTACCAGAAGACCGTATTCTGTCGATTTATACCCACTGGCAAAAGCCAGAAGATATGAATCCCTTACGCCTAAATCAAATTAAGCACTTTTTTGAACATTACAAAGACCTCGAGGTGGGTAAATGGGTCAAAGTGAGCGGTTGGGGCGGCGTAGCCGAAGCCCACCAAGAGATACTTGCGGGGGTTAAACGTTACCAAGAGGAAAAAAGGGTTTGATCACACTTGCCTTAGCGCAACTAAACCCTAAATTAGGCGATTTAGAGGGCAATGCAGCCCTGATTGCCAGTGCAGCGCAGGCTGCCCACGCAGCAGGCGCCAAACTTCTGCTCACCCCAGAGTTAGCCTTAACTGGCTATCCGCCAGAAGATCTTTTGCTGCGCCCCGCATTTATTACCGCAGCAGAAAATACCCTTGCCGAGCTCTGCAAAGTCCTGGGCGCCTACCCAAACCTCTCTGTTGTTGTTGGGCATCCCCAGCGTTCTGCAGCAGGCCTGCAAAATTGTGCCTCTGTCTTACGCGATGGCAAAGTCATCGCTTGCTACGCTAAACAACAATTGCCAAATCATGAAGTGTTTGATGAGGTGCGTTACTTTGTCCCTGGAGATAGGCCTTGCATCTTTGAGGTCGATGGCGTACCGATTGGTCTACTCTTATGTGAAGATGCGTGGCATGAGGGTCCCGCTCTCCAAGCCAAAAATGCAGGGGCGCGCTTATTGACTGTCTTAAATGCATCGCCCTACCACCTGGAAAAAAATACCTTGCGCCTGACTGTGTTACGGGAACAAGTAAGCCTTACCAAGCTGCCCTTGGCTTACGTCAATATGGTGGGCGGGCAAGATGAATTGGTATTTGATGGGGGCTCTTTTGTGATGAACTCCCAAGGTCAAACTGTTTTTACCATGCCCCAATTTGAAACCGGTCTGGGTTTAGTCAATGTCACTGCACTTGGAGAGCCAGAAGGTGAAGTGACTACGCTCGCTGCTAATACCGAGAACGCTAATTCCATAGAGGCGCAAGTGTATGCAGCCTTGGTGATGGGTGTGCGCGATTATGTGCAAAAAAATCATTTTTCTGGTGTGATCATCGGCCTTTCTGGCGGCGTCGATTCAGCACTGGTATTGGCAATTGCCGTGGATGCACTGGGTGCTGATCAAGTTCGAGCAGTGATGATGCCTTCGCCCTATACGGCTGATATTTCATGGTTGGATGCGCGCGAACTCGCTAAGAATGTCGGCGTGCAATACGATGAAATTCCCATAAGTCAGCCAGTAGCTGC
>CAILON010000408.1 GCA_903835865.1 uncultured beta proteobacterium | reverse complement strand
GCAACTCCTTGGACGCTCTTTGTGAGCGCTTCTCGATTAGCAATCAACACCGCACATTACACGGCGCACTCTTGGATGCCCAGCTTCTCGCTGAAGTGTATGTGGCCATGACAAGGGGCCAAGAAGACTTATCGATTGACCTGATTGACTACACCGTTGGAGCCGACTCTACTGGCCATATAAAACCACTACCCACCGAGCTCAAATTGATGACTGCTAGCGATGAAGATTGCCAGCTTCACGAGAAGGTATTGGCAGAAATTACCAAAGCAAGTAAAAAGGACCCCGTCTGGAGTCCTTTTGTGAAATCCGATTGATTAATTCTTAGATTGCCGCTGCAATCGCCTTACCTAAATCATCGGTCTTAGCAGTCCCACCAAGATCAGGAGTCAATGGCGCATGGCCAGAGCCTGAAACAAGCACCCTTTCGATCGCAGAAAAGATGGCTTGGCCTGCTTCTGGATAGCCCAGATGATCGAGCATCATCGCCCCGCTCCAAATCTGACCAATAGGATTAGCAATCATCTTGCCGTAAATATCTGGGGCTGATCCATGTACTGGCTCGAACAACGAAGGAAATTTACCTTCAGGGTTAATACTTCCAGATGGCGCTACCGCAATGGTTCCTGTACATGCAGGCCCTAGGTCTGACAAAATATCACCAAATAGATTGCTTGCAACGACAACATCAAAGCGATCGGGATTCATAACAAAGTGTGCTGCCAAAATATCGATATGGTATTTATCAGTACGCACATCAGCAAACTTCTTAGACATCACTTCAACACGTTCATCCCAATATGGCATAGTGATCGCAATACCATTGGACTTGGTAGCGGAAGTTAAATGCTTCTTTGGGCGACTTTGGGCTAGATCAAATGCATATTTCAAAATTCGGTCAACGCCCTGTCTAGTAAAAATAGATTCTTGAATCACAAACTCGCGATCTGTATCTGGGAACATTTTTCCGCCAACGCTGGAATATTCGCCCTCGGTATTTTCACGAACAACAAAGAAATCAATATCACCAGGCTTTCGATTCGCCAGAGGACAAGGCACACCAGGCAGCAAACGTACTGGACGTAAATTGACATACTGATCAAATCCACGGCGGAACTGAATCAAGCTACCCCATAAGGAAACATGGTCAGGCAAGATATCTGGCATACCAACGGCACCAAAGAAAATAGCGTCGTATTTCATCAAGGTATCAAACCAATCATCTGGAAGCATCTTGCCGTGCTTCAGGTAATAGTCACAGCTTGCAAAATCGAAATAATCAAATTGCATGCCAATGCCAAACTTACGGTTAGCAGCTTCGAGAGCTCGAATACCCTCGGGCATCACTTCTTTGCCAATGCCATCACCGGCAATGACTGCAATCTTTGGATTCTTGAATATTTTATTTGCGCTCATGGGACAAGTCTCTTTTATGGGTTGTTATTTTAGGATTAAAAAATTTACAGGTTTAGGGCTTAGCTGATAGCGCGACGAATCTCGTCGGGGGCCTTTTTGCTTCCGTTAACCGATTCGCTATCGTAGTCGTTCGTATTTTCTATCGTTTCAGGAATATCTTCTTGCATGCGAATATTGTCTTTGGGGCAGATAGGGGCGCCATAGCTAGCCCACTTCTTCAATAAGGTAACCTCATAGCCGCACTGCCCACACTTAGCCTTGCTGCGGCTGGCATTACTGGGGCGTGGGGGCGGAAAAACAATTGCCTGATGGGGGTATGGGCCTAGCTCTTGACTAATCATCATGAGTCTGACGATCAGCTCTTCGGTCGCATGGGCGATTCTGGCAGGCCCCTCTAATCCAACCGTTTGGGCAATGCCCTTGAAGTCCTCTCCATGACCGCTAAAGCAATCGTCGACAGCATGACACAGTTCATGGACCAAGGTATCTAATAATTGAACTGGGTCATCAATTTTTGGAGAGATAAAAATCTCATTTACTCCGCCGCCAGAGCGCTCCCTTGGCCAACACTGACCAAGCGTAGTTCTTGGGCTGCTTGAGGCTGGAAAACCGCAGGAAACTTTCACCGGAGGGATTGCGTACCCAGCTTTAGAGAAAACGGGCTCTAAGTGTTTTACGGCATCTTCGAGCCATGATTCTCGTACAGAATGTTGCTTCATTTGTGCTGATTTCTAAAGTAATTCAAAACGTTAAATTGCGATAATACGCCACACTTAGCAGAGCATTAAGCGGTAAGGCTGAGCAATTTCAGATTAATCGAGCGTGATATTGGCAGATTTAATGGCCTTATACCAATAAGGCAATTCTTTTTTCAGTAAAGCGTCCATTGCAGGAGGGTTAATGTAACGCAGCTCCACCCCTGCTGAATCTGCTCTCTCCTTCACTTCTGGTAGTGCGAGAGCTTTTTTCACAGAGTCAGTCAATTTGGTAATAATTGGCGCAGGAGTGCCGGCCGGGGCATATAAAGCCACCCAAGACTCAAGCTGAAAAGAGGCTAGGCCAGCTTCTGCTGTAGTGGGGACATTAGGCATTCCGGGATGACGGCTCTTTCCAGTCACCGCCAAGCCTTTTAGTTTGCCACTTTGAACATGTTGCATTACTGATGGTGGCGTAGTGAT
>CAILON010000407.1 GCA_903835865.1 uncultured beta proteobacterium | reverse complement strand
GCTGTCGAGTCTAGATACAGATTCCAGGCTGGTATATAGGTAATCACATGATTAAAGGGGCCAATGACAGGATATTTGGGAATCGTGTAAGCACTGCCTGAATTTATCAAAGCGCTACTGGCGTTAATCCCCTTGGCTGCTAGCAAGCTGATTAATAAAGCGTTGTGATCCTTGCAATCTCCATAGCGATTTTTGAGTGTGCTCGAGACATCGTGCGGAATGATGCCCCCATCCCCTAAATAAATAGCCACATACCGGATGTTGTGAGACACCCAGTTATAAATTGCTCGCGCTTGTTCTTTTTTAAGGTCTAAAGGTTTGGCATCTTTTTCGCTATTTGTACTTACAGCTTTTTTATCAATGTCTTTGGTGATGTCATCAGCGAGCTTTTGTATTTCTGGGGTGACTAGGAACTTATCTTTAATGCGATCTTCATAGGCTTTAGCGAATTCTTCTTGGCTTGCAAAGCTAGAGATATAAATATGGGGTGCAAAGTCACCACTAGATACCTGCAGTGGCTCTTTTTTCTTTACCTGCAGATTTTGATAGGTGTAGCTGACATGGCGTACACCATCTACCACCTCATCTCTTGTTTGTTTGACGTCTTTAAGATCTGTATAGAGCTTGAGGTTTTCTGGATAACTGAGTTTGTACTCATAGGACTGCACCTCAGCATTGGGTGAGAAAGTCAGTCTCGTATAAAAATAGCCTGGTAGCAATGGCTTATAGGTAGTCAGTTTGGTCTTGTAATAGGTTTTTGATCCTGGCGTTACTTTTGGAAAGATGATGATCTTGTGTTTTTGATCAGAGAACATCGCTGCGCCTGAACTATTGTCATCTTCGACCGTCCGAATCGCGTTTGCTGCTACCGGGATTTTCTCTCCCCTAGGGGTAATGGTGTAAGCCTCCAGTACTTCGAGCCGAGAGAGTGTGGAGTTATAAGGTAAATCCGCTTGTGATTCTGTATCGACAACGAGTTGTGATCTCACTAAGGTGGTGAGCTCATCAATCTCGATTACCGTACCGTCAGCTTGAATGGTTTCAGTGACGACTGCTCTCTCTACTGCAGAAAGTGATTCCAGCTCGCCCTTACCTGCGCTAGTAATCCCCACATTGGCTAGCAATAAGAACCCCAGTAGGACTGCGCCAAGACTGCTAATGGATTGCAGTGCGAATTTCATGTGGGTTCCCTATTATTCGTCCCCCTGCTGGCAATCTCACCAGGCTCAGTGCCTTTGAGAAAAGCGGCATGATTTTTTCTATCAAAATCAATCCAATCACATTCCAAGGTTGCTCCACCAAATAAGCTTTCAAAGACGCATATATCTTTCCAAAACTTTCGATTATTTTCTTCAGTGATACCTTCAAAGCCCATAGATTCCCAGTGTTCGACTAAGCACTCCATATCAGCCGACCCCATAGCCCCATCCCGAAATAAATGCTCGTCGTACCAAACACGACCGCCAATCAGATGCTCATGATCTTTTAGGCACTGCTCCCACCCTCCAGGATATTTATCGCGAATGGTTTGAATCGGAACAATAAAGTCGATGAATTCAGTTGCTATAGCCATGCATTTCTCCAAGTTTTTTATCTGCGTACATATGAATTGATATAGGCCTTACGCAAAGTCACCTCACTCACCATCGGCATACCAGCGTGCTGATGAACGATTGCAAGGGGTTCTTGCATCATGGCTTTCTGGGCGATATACATATTTCCATTGCTATCTCGAAGCTTTAATTTAGGCAGGCCTAGAATCCTTGCGCTATCAACAAAAGCAGCTACGGCCAACGGCCTTGAGATGGGCACAGTGGATTTACCGCTTGGCGATACTTGCAGTGGCATGAAGGTTATCAATATGAGGGTACTTAGCATGGGGTCTTTTGGTTAGTGGATTTGGCTTTTTATTGAGTTATTTCATTTTGATGAGCCACTAGCTCATTGGGCGAGCTTTAGGGTTTTTATTCTGTGTTCATGAAACCTTTTTTGGAGATGCCCATGAAATACCTCATCACCCTCTTTTTGATCGCCCAGGCTGTTGTATTAGTCCGTAGCGCTTCCGCTCAAGCCATGTATGGCCCAACTGGAAACTATGTGGGCTACAGCCAAACCTCTCCTAGCGGGGTTACCAATGTCTATAACGCGACTGGTCAGAATGTGCAGTCGTTTCAGACCGATACCGGGCAAACCAATTTCTATAGTCCTGCTGGTGCCTATCAAGGCACCTCTACTACACCTGTTTATGCAACACCGAATACTTCTATTAATACTCCACGCCAAGCGCCTCAGGCGCCTTCTGTGAAAGGTTGGTAATCATGAAGATCAAAAGTATCTCTATTCAATTGCTTGCTGCTGCTTTACTCATTGGTTTAACAGCACCTAGCTTTGCTCGCACTGATGGTGGTGGCAAAAAGAGTTCTCAGAAATACAACAACCCAAGCGGTCGTGAGAATTGCTACTACTGTTGGAAAGATTTAAGCCTGGACTACACCCCTTCGCGCCATAAGTACGCTAAGAAATCTTAAGGAGATATCCATGAAACACCGCCACGCTTACCTTGCCCTCATCTATCTATCCTTTCTGTCTGGAAGTGCAGCTGCGCAGGTCACTAGCTGGGATAACTCGCCCCTGAACTACAACAACAGCCCACTCAATTACAACAACTCGCCGTTAAATTACAACAATAGCCCACTCAATTATCAAAATAGTCCGCTGAACTACAACTCGACCAATGGGATATATGACAACAGCGGTAGGCGCATTGGCTATGAGACCCAGTCTCCTCAAGGCGTCACCAATGTCTTTGATAACAATGGCAACCGGATCGGGTACTCACCCGCTAAACAATGAAAACTTTCGAATATGAACTCATCCGAATGGAGCCTGTATCTTCAGATATCGATACAGTCCAAACCATCCTGAATGAAAAAGGCAGTGAAGGCTTTCGCTTTATCGTGGTTCAGAAGCTTTGGACCCAAGATGACTATGGCCAGCCGATTCAGCGTAACTTTTTAGTGCTTGAGAAAACCGATGAGGATGATCTCTAGGAATGGTATTTAACGCCTCGCAAGAAAAACTCTTATTTTTGGATTTTGATGGGGTCTTGCATCCTTCGCATTTTGCTGGCGAGGC
>CAILON010000406.1 GCA_903835865.1 uncultured beta proteobacterium | reverse complement strand
GTAGAGATGGCCTATGCAGTGAACTGGGCAGGCTTTGATAGTTATGACGTTCATATGTCTGATTTATTAAGTGGTAAATCTAAACTCGATGATTTCCGTGGCTTGATTGCCTGCGGCGGGTTTAGTTATGGTGACGTTCTCGGAGCTGGTGAAGGTTGGGCTAAAACCATATTATTCAATCAACAATTGCGGGATCAATTCTCAAGCTTCTTTAATCGCCAAGACAGCTTTGCCTTGGGTGTTTGTAATGGCTGTCAAATGATGAGTAATCTTGCCGGTATTATTCCTGGTGCACAAGCTTGGCCAAAGTTCACTCGCAATCAATCTGAGCAATACGAAGCCCGCCTGGTGATGGCAGAAGTTCTTAAATCGCCATCGATCTTCACTCAAGGTATGGAAGGTAGTCAACTGCCCATTGCTATTGCGCACGGTGAAGGCTTTGCAAATTTCAGCCAGCAAGGCAGTCTAGATAAGATTAGTCAGCAGGGCTTAGCTGCAATGCGCTTTGTAGATCATCAAGGAAGCCCAACTGAAACCTATCCAATGAACCCCAATGGTTCACCAGAGGGTTTAACTGGGGTTACAACACCTGATGGTCGCTTTACTGTGATGATGCCCCATCCTGAGCGCGTATTTCGTGCGGCCCAGATGAGTTGGTGTCCACCCGAATGGTTGGATACGCCTGACGGTGCAAGCCCTTGGTTACGTTTATTCCGTAATGCACGCCGCTGGGCTAATTAGCCCCAAATAGATGATGTTAATGGAGCCAGTTACCTTTTCTGAAAGTGGTGGAGTTCGTTATCTTCATTTTGGTACAGAGCTCATTCAAGGGGCGATGCGTATTCGCGATCCTGATGAGATCTACCTCGAGTACAACCAACAAATGATGGCTTGGCTTCTGTTCTTAGAAACAAGCCCCGGCATGCGGATAGTACAGCTAGGTCAAGGAACTGGAGCTCTGGCTAAATTCCAACACCGCTATTGCCAAGCAGTTAAAACGACTGTTGTTGAATTAAATCCCGCGGTAATCATCGCCGCCAGATCCATGTTCTTTACGCCAGATGATGACCGCAGGCTTGAGACTTTGCAAACAGACGCTAAGGCCTTCGTTAAATCCAGTAAATATAAGAATCAATTTGATGCCGTGCAAGTCGATTTATATGATGCGATTTGTGATGGTCCTGCTGCCAGCTCATTGGAGTTCTATAAAGGTTGTTATGACATTCTCAAGAGTCCGGGCGTGATGACGGTGAATCTATTTTCACGCCATAAGAGTTTTGACATCAACCTTAAGAATATCTGCGTGGCATTTGATAATCGAGTCTTATTATTTCCTGAATCTCACGATTGCAACGTAGTGGCAATTGCTTTTAAGGGTCCCAAGCTTGAAGCCGAGTGGAGGGATGTCTCTAAACGTGCCAAACTGATATTGGAAAAGACTGGCCTTCCAACTAATAAGTGGGTATCAGGCATTAGTCGTGAAAATGCTCGACAGGAAAGTAAACTTTCGATTTAAGAGTTCGAAATATCAATAAAAAAGGCGATCATCTGATCGCCTTTTTTAATCCTAACTATACAAGTTAGGGGTATTGTAATTACACCACTACAGTATCAGCAACGTCGCTAAATGACTTGATCTTATCGAAGCTCATGTATTTATAAACTTCACCAGACTTAGCATCAAGTGCCTTCACTTGTTCTAAGTACTCGCTTGGAGTAGGCAGGCGACCTAAGAGCGCAGCCACAGAAGCTAATTCCGCAGAAGCCAGGTAGACGCGTGTATCGATACCTAGGCGGTTAGGGAAGTTGCGAGTAGAAGTTGATACTGCAGTAGAGCCCTTGCGGATTTGTGCTTGGTTGCCCATGCAAAGAGAACAGCCTGGACTTTCCATGCGAGCACCTGCAGCGCCCAACATGCCGTAATAGCCTTCTTCCATCAGTACCATGGCGTCCATCTTTGTAGGTGGAGCAACCCATAGGCGAGTTGGCATATCTTTCTTTCCTTGCAATACTTGACCAGCTGCGCGGAAGTGACCGATGTTGGTCATGCATGAACCAATAAAGACTTCATCAATCTTGTCACCAGCAACTTCAGACAATATTTTTACATCATCTGGGTCATTAGGGCAGGCAAGGATAGGCTCTTTGATTTCATCAATATTAATTTCAATGATCTCAGCATAGTCAGCATTTGTATCAGCTTTGAGAAGTTGGGGGCTTGCAATCCAAGCTTCCATGGCTTTGATACGACGGCCAAGAGTACGTTTATCTTCATAACCATTAGCAATCATCCACTTCATTAAAGTGATATT
>CAILON010000405.1 GCA_903835865.1 uncultured beta proteobacterium | reverse complement strand
GGTGTAATTGTCTGCTTTAATTAATATATATGAAATAGGGCTGATATAGAGTAAGTGTGGAACTATTTTCTTTTCGTGATGGAATAAATTGATGAATAAATATTTAACAGTAAAAATTGAATGGCTGTTGTTATCTTTTTTAATCGTCATTTTGCTATCTGGTTGTGCAAGTATTGGCAAAGGTGCTGCGGAAGCGGTTCTTGAGAAGTCTGAAAATGAAGATACCCGTCAATGTCAAGTGTGGGGCAAACCTTTCATGGGTATTGAAGCTGACTTGGCGCAAAAAGATGGAAAAACCAAAGTGCTGTTTGTACATGGTGTAGGCGACCATATACCTGGTTATACCACGGAGTTTTTGGAGAAATTGGCCAAAGAGTTAAATTTAAATGCGCGCTCTGAAGGCCAGAAAAACATTGAACTAAATACCCCCTTGATTCCAGGTAAAGCGCTTGGAAATTTGCGTATAACACATCTGCTTAACGAAAAGACCAGAAAAGAGCTGACTTTTTATGAGTTAACGTGGTCAGAAATTACCCGCCAAGAAAAAGCGCTGCTCGACTTTGATACGTCCGGAGAATATGATTTCCGTAGAGCCAAGATCAATGGGTTATTGAAAAAATTTAGCAATGATACTGGGCCAGACCCAATTATTTATCTGGGGCAAAGTCGGGTACCTATTTTGGCGGCTTACGCTCAATCGTTTTGTTGGATGGCCACTCAAAACTGGGAAGACTTACCCGCCAGTGGTAAGCATAGTTGCTTGAGTTTAGATGACTCCCATGCCAGTCAGATTGCTAAAGATAACTACGTCATTATTTCTCATAGCTTGGGAAGTCGTATCGTAATTGATGGAACGCAACGAATAGCTTCAATGTTGGCAGCACCTGAAAAATATCAGACAGCAACCCAAAAGCTTGTTGTGACAAGCAAAGCTGTTAACGCATTACAACAAAAACACATTTCCATGTTCATGCTATCGAATCAACTACCTATGTTGCAATTGGGTCGGGAGCTTCCCGAAGTGGCGGGACAGGAAACGAGTTATTGTGATGCCAATGGTGCTAATTATAAAAAGCGTATGGTTAGTGAAACCGATATTATTGCCTTTAGTGATCCTAATGATTTGTTAAGTTATGGTATACCGCCTGGGTTTGCATCAAAATATATTGATTCTCGGCTTTGTGCCCAAATTACCAACGTTAATATTAATATTGCTAAAGTAATGGATGCTTTTGGTATGACTGATTTGGCTAATCCTATGGAAGCCCATGTCGGTTACGATACGGATGATCGTGTTGTTGCCATGATTGCCAAAGGTATTGGAAATGTAGGAGCTTCGCCACTGATTAAACAACGTTGTGAGTTTGTGAAAGAAGTTAAGTGAAAATAAGAATGTTAATAGCGGTATGAGTCCTATCAATGGAAGCAAACTAGCTAATAATTTCTCTTTGGTACTGGGTGGGCCACTTTTCCAGTTTTTCATTTGTGCACGTATTAATACTGATACGCTTGGTTTGTTAAAACGACGCGTAGTAGTTATTTCTTTGTTCACTTGGTTTCCTTTGTTGTTGTTTTCGGTATTTTCTGGCGAAGTTCTGGGAAGTGAAAGTAAAGTTCCTTTCTTTTATGATCTGGATGTTCACTTACGCTTTTTGGTGGCCTTACCGTTGCTTTTGATTGCCGAGCTAATTGTTCATTTAAGAATCAGGCCAATCGTTTGGCAATTTATTGATCGGGGGATCATTTCAAAGAGAGATCGCCCAGAATTTGAAGGGATTATTGCCTCTGCATTGAGCTTACGTAACTCAATGGTGATCGAAATTTTGCTGATTATTTTGGTTTTGACGACCGGACATTATTTATGGTCCAGCCAGTTGGCATTGGAAGCGGCGACTTGGTATGCGAGTGTAGTAGAGGGAGAGCATCGATTCACTCTGGCAGGTTATTGGTATGTCTATATAAGTATCCCGGTTTTTCAGTTCTTGTTATTGCGCTGGTATTTCCGAATTTTTATCTGGGCTCAGTTTCTGTGGCGAGTTTCTCGCATGGAGTTGCATTTAGTGCCGACTCATCCTGATCGTGCCGGTGGCCTTGGTTTTCTCGGAGAATGTACGGCAGCATTTATGCCATTACTGTTGGCGCAAGGCGTTTTGCTGGCAGGACAGATTGGCAATCACATTTTTTACGAAGGGGATAACCTGATGGACTTTAAGTCGGAGATTATCGCTGGAGTAATTTTGTTAGTATCGCTTGTGCTTGGACCCTTGTGTGTTTTCATTCCCCGTTTGGCTAAAACCAAGCGGCAGGGTTTGCTTGAGTATGGCGCACTGGCGAGTCATTATGTTGAGAGGTTTGATCAAAAATGGCTACGCGGTGGAGCTCCTTCAGATGAAGAGCTTATCGGTAGTGGCGATATTCAATCACTCAATGATTTGGCCGGCAGTTTTGACGTGGTTCAAAGTATGCGACCATTTCCTTTTGACAAG
>CAILON010000404.1 GCA_903835865.1 uncultured beta proteobacterium | reverse complement strand
CCACCTGCATCTCCTGACGCTTCTCCTTGACATCATAGACGCCATCAATGATGTCCTTGATGCGTTTTTTCACCCCTTTAGGCTCAATTCCATGCAATTTATTAAAGGCAATCTGTTTGGTACGCCTTCTTTCCGTCTCACCCATCGCCCTTCGCATGGAGTCTGTGACCCTATCGGCGTACAAAATGGCTTTTCCGCGTACGTTTCGTGCAGCCCGTCCAATGGTCTGAATCAAGCTACGCTCTGAACGTAAGAAACCCTCTTTATCAGCATCTAAGATTGCTACAAGTGACACTTCAGGAATATCGAGGCCTTCACGCAATAAGTTAATGCCGACCAAAACATCGAAGACGCCTAAACGCAAGTCGCGCAAAATTTCAACACGCTCAACGGTATCAATATCCGAATGCACGTAGCGAACTTTTACGCCGTGGTCAGATAGATAGTCAGTTAATTGCTCGGCCATTCTCTTAGTAAGCACTGTTACTAAAACGCGCTCACGAACTTTGACTCGCTCATGTATCTGACCCAATAAATCATCGACTTGAGTGCTAGCCGGCAATACTTCAATTTCTGGATCGACCAAACCTGTTGGCCTTGCTACTTGCTCAACTACCTTACCTTGATGTGTCTTTTCATAATCAGCAGGTGTAGCTGAAACAAAAATGGTTTGACGCATTTTGGTTTCAAACTCGGTAAATTTCAACGGGCGATTGTCCATTGCGGATGGCAAGCGAAATCCAAACTCCACCAAAGTATGTTTGCGAGATTTATCACCGTTGTACATCGCATTTAACTGACCAATGAGGACATGGCTTTCATCCAAGAACATCAGAGCATCATTGGGCAAGTAATCCACTAGGGTAGGCGGCGCCTCGCCTGGGGCTGCGCCCGATAGGTGGCGTGAGTAGTTCTCAATTCCCTTACAAAAACCTAACTCATTGAGCATCTCTAAGTCAAAACGGGTGCGCTGCTCGAGACGTTGCGCCTCAACTAATTTTCCATCTTTAACAAACTCATCTAAACGAGTGCGCAACTCTATTTTAATGGTTTCAATTGCTTTAAGAACGGTTTCACGTGGGGTGACGTAATGCGAACTTGGGTAAACAGTAAAGCGTGGAATCTTTTGACGAATCTTGCCAGTAAGGGGGTCAAAGAACTGCAAACTCTCAACTGCATCATCAAATAATTCAACACGCACTGCTAACTCATTATGTTCAGCAGGAAAAATATCAATGGTGTCACCGCGCACTCGAAATACGCCACGCTTAAAATCGGTTTCATTACGGTCATACTGCATTGCGATAAGTCGCATCAAAATATCGCGTTGACTCATCTTGTCGCCAGGTCGGAGCGTCATCACCATGCTGTGATAATCACCAGGATTACCAATACCGTAAATTGCAGATACGGTTGCCACGATGATCACATCACGCCGCTCTAAAAGACTCTTTGTTGCAGATAGTCGCATCTGCTCAATGTGTTCATTAATGGAGGAGTCTTTTTCGATGAATAAGTCACGCTGAGGAACATAGGCCTCTGGTTGGTAATAGTCGTAATAGCTGACGAAGTACTCCACCGCATTTTTCGGGAAAAACTCCCGAAATTCGCTATAAAGCTGCGCTGCCAAGGTCTTATTTGGGGCAAAAATAATGGCCGGCCTACCAGTTCGAGCGATGACATTTGCCATCGTGAAGGTTTTTCCAGACCCAGTTACCCCCAAGAGGGTCTGAAAGGTCAATCCATCCTCAATTCCCTCAACCAAGGCCTCAATTGCCTGAGGCTGGTCTCCAGCAGGGGTAAATGGCTGATAAAGATGATATGGGGAGTCTGGAAAACTAACAAATTTGGCTGGATCTAGGTCATGGCCAGCCTCACCCAAAGGGTTGGCCTCAGGGCTTTTTTTGACTTCTTTAACTTCAGAATTTGAACCAGTTTTAGGCAACTTAGGAGGCATCTCGGCTATCATTTCAACTATGAGTTTTCTTCACAGCGAATTTTGTACAAACAATGATTTTGCCGTTTTTATTTGAAAATAGTTGGGACTGGTCTCAAAACCATGCAATTAAGCCAAATTAAGCTGAATTTAACGCCAATTTCCTCCTAAACAACCACTTAACCTCCTACACATGACCCTGTTTTCCTCCGTTCAATTAGCCCCTAAAGATCCCATTTTTGGCAACACTGAAGCTTATGTTGCTGACCAGCGTCCTGACAAAGTTAACCTGGGGGTTGGCGTGTATTACACCGATGAAGGTAAGGTACCTTTGTTAAAAGCGGTAATCAAAGCTGAAGAGGCGCATGTTGCCAAGCGCTCTCCACGTAGCTACATTCCAATCGAAGGTCCAAATCCTTACAACAGCGCAGTTCAAACCTTGTTGTTTGGTGCCGACTCTTCCTTGATTAAAGATGGTTGTGTAGTAACGGCTGAATGTCTTGGGGGCACTGGCGCATTGCGTGTTGGTGCAGACTTTATTAAGCGCCTCAATTTAAATGCGCCGTGTGCAATCAGCAACCCAACCTGGGAAAACCATCGCGGCATTTTTGAATCAGCAGGCTTTGAAGTAGTTGAGTACAACTACTTTGATAGCAAGACCCGTGGCGTTGATTTTGCCGGTATGGTGAAGTCTTTGGAGTCCTTCCCAAAAAATACTACCGTGTTGTTACACGCATGCTGTCATAACCCAACTGGTGCAGATATTACTGAAGACCAATGGCGTCAGGTGATTGAGATTTGCAAAACCAAAAGCTTGATTCCCTTCCTAGATATGGCCTACCAGGGCTTTGCAACTGGGATTGAGCAAGACGGAATTGCCGTGCGTCTTTTTGCAGAATCAGGATTGTCCTTCTTTGTTTCTAGCTCATTTTCTAAATCATTCTCACTGTATGGTGAGCGTGTAGGCGCCCTGTCTATCGTGACGCAAAGCAAAGATGAATCAACACGCGTTATGTCTCAACTAAAACGTGTGATTCGCACCAACTATTCCAACCCACCAACTCATGGTGCAGCCATTGCTGCCGCTGTTTTAAATTCTCCAGAGTTACGCAAGCTTTGGGAAGATGAGCTAGCAGAAATGCGTGATCGCATTAAAGAAATGCGTCATGGTCTAGTTGAAAAACTTGCTGCCGCTGGAGTGAAACAAGATTTTTCATTTATCGAGCAGCAACGTGGAATGTTTTCTTACTCAGGCTTAACTGCTGAGCAAGTAGATCGCTTACAGAAAGAAGATGGCATTTATGCCCTTTCAACTGGACGCATTTGTGTGGCGGCTCTCAATACCAAAAATATTGATAAAGTGGCCAAAGCAATCGCCCGCGTCTTAGCGTAATAAGCGGATACACTGAATTACCGGAGGTACCATGCTATATCAGTTACACGAATTTCAAAAAGCTTTGCTTCAACCAGTTAGTTCTTGGGCACGCGCTGCCTCGGAGGCCTTTATTAATGGCTCTAATCCTGCCTCTAAGGTTCCAGGATCTGAGCGTTTAGCTGCCAGTTATGAACTCCTCTATCGCTTAGGTAAAAACTATAAGAAGCCAGAATTTGGCATTCGCTCTGTTGAAGCACATGGTAACGAAGTTGCGATCCATGAAAGAACGATCATCGCAAAACCTTTTTGCAATCTGGTTCGTTTCAAGCGCTTTTCTGATGATGTAGAAACCATCAAGAGCCTCAAACAAGATCCTGTTGTATTGGTAGTTGCTCCCATGTCTGGGCACCACGCCACTTTATTGCGTGACACTGTTCGTACTCTTTTACAAGATCACAAGGTTTACATTACTGACTGGATCGATGCTCGCAATGTTCCGGTTGAAGATGGTGAATTTAGTCTTGACGACTATGTCCACTACATTCAAGAATTCATTCGCACAATTGGTGCAGAAGATTTGCATGTCATTTCTGTTTGCCAGCCCACTGTTCCAACCTTGGGTGCGATCTCCTTAATGGCTTCAGCAGGTGAAGCAACGCCTGCATCGATGATCATGATGGGTGGCCCAATTGATGCCCGCAAGTCGCCAACTGCAGTCAATAACTTAGCCGACCAAAAATCCTTCGAGTGGTTTGAAAGTCATGTGATCTATAAGGTGCCACCAAGCTATCCCGGAGTAGGTCGTCGCGTTTACCCAGGCTTCTTGCAACATACCGGCTTTATTGCCATGAATCCGCAAAACCATTTGCAGTCTCATTGGGATTATTTCCAGAACTTAGTACGTGGTGACGAGCAAGATGCAGAAGGCCATATCCGCTTTTATGATGAGTACAACGCTGTCTTAGACTTGGATGCCAAGTTCTATCTCGATACCATCAAAACCGTATTCCAGGATTACGCTCTCCCGAATGGCACATGGGAGGTGGCAGGCGAATTAGTTAAGCCGCAGGATATTAAAAAGACAGCTCTACTAACCGTAGAAGGCGAACTCGACGATATCTCTGGAAGTGGTCAGACACGCTCTGCACACGGTTTATGCGTAGGCATTCCAAAAGAGAACAAAGATCATTATGAGGTTGCTGGTGCCGGCCACTATGGCATCTTTGCAGGACGCCGTTGGCGCGAAAAGGTTTATCCAAAAATTAAATCCTTTATTCGTGAGCACCAAGGCGTTCATAAGAAGGCCAGAGCAAGACCTCCTAAACTAGAAGGCTCTAAATAAGAAATAAACATGAGGACTAAGGTCCTCATTTTTTACACATTTATCAAGTAATGAACATAAATCAAGCGAACAATCTTACCGATCGCTTAGAGGATGCACTTCCTCAAACACAATGCACCAAGTGTGGCTACCCTGATTGCCGAGGTTATGCAGAAGCATTGGCATCTGGAACTGTCCTCCCTAATCGCTGCCCACCTGGTGGGATTGCAGGAATTGTGCGTTTGAGTCAAATTCTGACGCCAATTTATCCTCAAGATGCCTTTGAATTACACCCCACTATCGATCCCGAGTGTGGCGTTGAACGCCCTAGGCCTGTTGCCTTCATCGACCCCCAAAAGTGTATTGGTTGCACGCTATGCATTCAGGCATGTCCTGTAGATGCAATCGTTGGCGCCTCAAAGCAAATGCACATAGTCTTAACCGAATGGTGCACAGGCTGCGATTTATGTATTCCTCCATGTCCTGTAGATTGCATTAGCATGATTGATGTCACTGAAAACCGCACTGGCTGGGATGCCTGGACGACTGATTTGGCCGATATATCCCGTAAGCGCTACCATGATCGCGAACATCGTCTCGATAGAGAAGAAAAAGATAATGATGCGCGCTTAGCTAAAAAAGCAGCCGCAAAATTACTTGCCGTTAATGCTGAAGATGCATTCTCAGAAGATGCAAAGAAGGAACAAGATAGAAAACGAGCCATCATTGCTGCTGCCATTGCAAGAGCGCAAACAAAAAAATGATGAATTTAGAAAAGCGACGTGCTTTTTTTGAGCAGCTCAAAGCCAACAATCCAAAACCTGAAACTGAGCT
>CAILON010000403.1 GCA_903835865.1 uncultured beta proteobacterium | reverse complement strand
GTACTTTGCAAAAAACTATTCTGATTCTGAGTGCAGCTGTGCTGAGCTTATTGAGCTTGCCAAGCTTTGCGCAAATGAGTATTGAGATAACCGGCGTTGGTCAATCACTCTATCCAATCGCAGTCATGCGTTTTAAGGATGAAAATAAATTACCTACAAGCATCACTGACATCATTCGTCAGGATTTGGCTCGCAGCGGTTACTTTAAAAATACTGAGAACGGCAATGCTAGCGAAAGTGATGAAGGCACGCCAAACTACAAGTCATGGGCAGCCCGTGGTGCAGATGCCCTAGTAGTGGGCTCTGTAGTGGAAAAAGGTAGTGGTCAATTTGATATCCAATACAAACTGTTTGATATACGCAAGTCCCAAAGTCTGGGTGGTTTAAACATCAACTCTAGTGCTGACAATCTTCGCGCAGCAGCACACAAAATTGCCGATGACATCATCATGAAGTTATTGGGTGAGCGTGGCATATTCTCTACGCGTTTATCTTATGTAATTAAGGATGGAAAGCGTTTTCGACTTGTAATCTCCGATGCAGATGGACAGAATATTCGCAATGCAATGGCCAGCAGCGATCCCATTATTTCTCCATCATGGTCACCGGATGGCAAAAAAGTAGCCTATGTATCTTTTGAAGATCGCAAGCCTGTCATTTATGTTCATGAATTATCAACAGGTCGTCGTATTGCCCTATCTAACCAAAAGGGTAATAACAGTGCGCCTGGATGGTCACCGGATGGCAGAAAACTCGCCATCTCCTTATCTAAAGATGGCAACACCCAAATCTACGGCATCAATGCGGACGGATCTGGCTTACATCGCTTAACCCGTGGCAACACGATTGATACTGAACCTCAGTACTCACCCGATGGCCGCTTTATTTATTTCACAAGCGATCGTGGTGGGAATCCTCAGATTTATCGTATGAGTGCAGAGGGCGAGCAAGTTGATGGTGCAAAACGCGTTAGCTTTAAACAAGGCTTTGTGACTTCACCTCGCATTTCTCCAGATGGAAAATATTTAGCCTACATCGCCAATGTCGGTGGCGCCTTCCGTCTTTACATCATGAATTTAGCTACTGGTGACACTCAAGCACTGACTGATGGCACAGCTGATGAATCACCATCTTTTGCTGCCAACGGAAAGTATGTCCTCTACTCAACCAAGGCGGGCGGTAAGCGGGTGCTAGCAGCCGTCTCAGTTGATGGCAACTCCAAGCAGGTATTAAGTATTCCAGGTTCTGACGTACGTCAGCCATCCTGGGGCCCCTTCATGGATTAATGCCAAGGCATTGAGTAAGCGGTTTATCCTAACTTTTATAGCAATTTAGGCACTTCTAGCCCCCTAGGGGGTTAAAATGTTAGCCATCAGCTAATTTATTTACTAATTTGTAGGAAGAAGGAACCCAAATGACAATCTCAATCGCACGCCGTGCCGCTACATTTGCACTCTTAGGAGCAACCGCACTGTTGGTAGCCTGCTCATCTGGCGTAAAACTCGATGATGTTGATGGTGCGAACAGCAGCTTTGGTTCACAGCCATGGAATGATCCAAAGAGTCCTTTGTTTGAGAAAAGTGTTTACTTCGGTCTTGACGAGTACACCGTTGAAACTAAGTATCAAAAAATGTTGTCAGCGCATGCTGGCTATCTCAAAGCTAATCCAAAACAAAAAATCATCATTCAGGGCAATACTGATGAACGCGGCACAGCCGAGTACAACTTAGCTTTGGGCCAACGTCGTTCAGAAGCAGTTCGCAAATCCTTGAACTTGATGGGCGTTTCTGATGGCCAAATGGAAGCAGTCAGTTTTGGTAAAGAAAAACCAAAAGCTGAAGGCAATAACGAAGCAGCTTGGGCAGAAAACCGCCGCGCTGACATTGTCTACATTACAAACTAATGTTGACGCTTTCTTCTCTTAATAAACAAACGCTCTCACGAGCGTTTTGTTTAAGTGCAGCCGTCATTTGTTTGGGAAGCTCTACTAGCGCCTGGGCACTCTTTGATGATGATGAAGCCCGCAGAGCCATACTAGATCTGCGCAAAACGGTTACTACTACTCAACTTGAACTCCAAGGTCAAATTGATAAGCTCAAATCTGAAAATGCAGAGTTGCGCGGCAAGATTGAGAATTTAGAGAAACAAGGCGAAGACATTAGCTCTAGCCAAAAAACGTATTACCAAGATCTCGATAATCGCATGGGTAGTTTTGAGCCCCGCACCATCACCATTGAGGGTGTTAGTGGCGTAGTTCAGCCGGCCGAGAAAAAAGCTTATGACGATGCTTTAAAAGCATTCCAAGCTGGTAATCTCAAAAGAGCAGAAGATGGTTTCTCAGCCTTTGCAAGTAAATATCCAAAGAGCCCCTATCTTCCATTAGCCCTCTTCTGGGGTGGTAACAGTAAATATGCCAACAAAGATTACAAGGGTGCTACTGCTCAACTGCAATCACTGATTGCACGTTATCCAAATCATCCTCGAGTTCCAGCAGCCATGCTCACTTTAGGTAACTGCCAATTAGAGAGCGGAAACAAAGCGGCCGCCAAGAAAATCTTTAGCGATATCGTTGCGAAGTATCCCGATAGCGATGCTGCACACCAAGCGCAATCTCTGATTTCTGCAACGAAGTAATCCCTTCTTACGCAATGTCCTCGTTGTCAGCTGCCTTTGAACAATTTGCGCCACGCAAACCCAATGCGCCTGCAGTTATCTTATTTTCTGGTGGCCTAGATTCCAGCACTATTCTGGCTTTAGCAAAAGATCTTGGGTATGCGCCTTACGTACTATCAGTTAGCTACGGTCAACGCCATTCTTCTGAATTGGCTGCTGCCAAACATATTGCGAAAAAGATGGGTGTGATTCGTCATGAGATTGTGAACTTAGATCTCACTCGCTTTGGTGGTTCTGCACTCACTGATTCAGCAATCGCAATCCCTATCACTCCAGGCAATGAGCATGAGATTCCAGTAACTTATGTACCGGCACGCAATACGATCTTGTTATCGCTCGCCCTAGGCTGGGCAGAGTCGCTCGGTGGATTGGATGTGTTCTATGGCGCTAATGCTGTTGACTACTCTGGTTACCCAGACTGCCGCCCAGAGTATGTCGCCTCTTTTGAAGAAATGGCGAACCTAGCTACTAAAGCAGGTGTGGAAGCCATCAATCACGAAAATCGCTTTAGAGTGCATGCCCCAATTATTCATATGAGTAAGGCACAGATTATTGAGCTGGGCACTACCTTAGGAGTCGATTACTCCCAAACCGTTTCCTGCTATCAAGCCAATGATTTAGGCGAAGCTTGCGGAGAATGTGAATCGTGTCGTTTACGACAAGCAGGCTTTAAGCAAGCCAATCTAAGTGATCCCACTCGCTATCAAAATAAGTAAAGTAATTTCTGAAGTTAGCTTATTGAAGTTATTGCGCTTGGGTCTCTAGCATCCGCGCCACGTAACGCGCAATCAAATCAATCTCTAGATTAACGTAGTCGCCTTGCTTTAGGCTACCAAGCGTAGTGTTCTCTAGCGTATGTGGAATGATATTGATATCTACTAAGCATGCATTAGTAGTGTCTTCTGTTTTATTCACTGTTAACGAAACACCATTAACAACGATAGATCCTTTGTAGGCCAAGAATGCTGCCAAGGATTTAGGCGCCTCGATACGCAAAAGCCAAGAGCCGTAAGCGTCTGCTGCCACTTGGGCAAAGTGATCTACTTTACCGACACCATCCACATGACCGCTCACTAAATGGCCGCCTAAGCGATCATTTAAACGTAGCGCTTTCTCTAAATTTACGGGGCCAATCTTATCTAGGCCAACTGTTTTATTTAAAGACTCTCTAGAAATATCTAAAGCAAAAGTATTGCCTTCAATCTGGGTTGCTGTCATGCAAGCGCCTTGTATCGCAATGCTATCGCCCAGCGCTACATCATCCAAATATCCGATAGGTACTTCAAGTACCAAGTGCAAGCCATCGCCCTTCGCTTGAGCGCTTTTGATCTGACCGACGGCAGTAATGATTCCTGTAAACATGCGGTGATTTTAATTCCGAATCAAGCGAAGTCGTAAATCAGGGCCAAAGAGGCTCTGATCAATGATTTGCCAATCCTGGCGCAAGTCTAGATTTTGTAATGGGCTGACATTGGCCATACCAATCCCTTCACCCATAAAGAATGGTGCGTAATAGAGCAACAACTCATCTACACAGTGCTCTCTGAGCATAGAGCCGTTTAACTTAAAGCCAGACTCAATATGAACTTCATTCATCTCACGCTCTTGCGCAAGATAGGCAAATAACTTGGGTAAATCTACTTTGCCCTGAGGGTTTGCCATCGCAATCACTTCGATGCCACGCTCCTGAAATGCTTGCGCTTTTTGCTGTAGATCGGCACTACTCAGATCAGCGCAAACAATGAGCACTCCCGCTTCATCAAGATTCTTCAGAATCTTGGCAGAGGGCGGTGTCTCGAGCCTGGAATCAATAATGATTTTTAAAGGTTGGCGATCAGTTTGCACCTCTCTCACATTCAGAGTCGGATCATCTTCTTTAACAGTGCCAACCCCCGTCACAATCGCACATGCTTGGGCACGCCAATGATGACCATCCGCACGAGCAAGCGGACTTGTAATCCACTGACTCTGTCCATTTGGCAAAGCAGTCTTGCCATCAAGACTGGCAGCAATCTTTAATCGTACCCAAGGGAGGCCACGCGTCATTCGAGAAATAAATCCTCGATTCAAGTTTTGGGCTTCAGCATCTAATAATCCGCAGCGAACCTCAATACCTGCTGCCTTCAATCGCTCTAAGCCTTGACCAGCAACCAAAGGATTAGGATCAGACATCGCCACTACTACCAAGGCTGGTTTTGATTCAATCAAAGCATCTACACAAGGTGGTGTGCGACCAGTGTGATTGCATGGCTCTAATGTGACGTAAATAGTGGCACCCTGCGCGTTCAATCCTCTGGCTTTGACATCAGCCAATGCCTGCACCTCTGCATGAGGGCCGCCCACTTTTTGAGTATGACCACGCCCAATGACTTGGCCATCTTTGACAATCACACAACCTACCCGAGGATTGGGATTAGATGAATAAAGAGATTTTTGAGCCTGGGCCAAAGCCTCGCTCATAAACTGGTGGTCGACTGCGCTATACATGGGTCTATTAAAACCGATTGTTTGCGCAAGCACCAAATTTCCAGGAATTTGAAGATGATGACAGGCTTATTTACAGCGCTTTGCATCCGTACTCGGATCACATATCCGCCAACGGCCGCCACTACCCAATATCAGCTGCCGCTCGAGATCCGGAGCTCTCTGGTGGCCCAATATCAGTCGATTCGCCACAAAGCCACCCTGGCCCGTTTTAGCGGCCCCTGCCGCATTAAACAAAATACCCTTTTGATTTGAGTGGGGATCAGTAAAACCTTTACCGCCACCTTTAAAGTAAATTGGCGAAATCTTTTCTTGAGAAAACCAACTCTTGCTAACACACCCTATTTTGGCAACCTTCTCAATGCAGCCACTTTTTACTAACCAACCTGTTTCCCATGCATTATCTGCGCGGGGAGTAATGAATACTGATTCACCTAATTGCATTGCTTGATTGCGGGCAAAGTGCGCATGGGCAATAAATCGTCTTGCAATCGTTTCAATTTCTCGTGCAGCAATCTGCTCTTGCAAGCGCGGCATCGTTACTACTGCCATGATGGCCACGATCAAGACTACCGCCATCAGCTCAAGTAAGCTACCGCCGAATTGGGTGCGCTGGAAGTTCTTAAAATGTTTACTCAAATGATTGACGCCAATTTAACCGCGTCGCTATCCCTGTTTTCTCATCCAAGAAAACATGCACTTGTACTCTGGGCTTCTGCTTGCTAGAGATCAGCCAAATATTTTTCCCGGCAGGCTGAATGAAGCAAGCATTTTCTGTCAGCGCAGAAAGATTAGAAATATGGCTCTCGCACTCCATGACTGCTTTCTCTGCAGCAATAAACCCGCGACGTGCCATAGTGATCGTATTGAGCTCTATGATGGATAGCGCTGCCATGCGCTCCAAATAAATGATTAATGAGGAACACAGCATTAACAAGGAAAGCACCCATGCTAAGATCACAATAGATTCCTGGTGGTAAAGCTGCGCTCCATATCTATATGCAGCAAATGTCCATCGGTCATCTGCAGCACAACCCTATATATTCTTTGGCCTGAATCCGTATTGCCATGGAGTGAATGAAGCTCCTCAATAGTCAAGAGATTGACGCCATTCATGAGTGTTGTGTTCTGAATTCGTCCCTGTCGATCGAGTGACTGACACATCAAGGAACCGCCATTCACCTTAACTCCCTTAGGTACACCTGCTTGACGCTCAAGCAAAAATCCCTGAAGTGCTAACTGATTTTTGGTGCGATCTTGAGTAAGAAGATTGCCGATGCAATCAAAATCCGCACCTTCAGATAGACCATGTTTAACTGTCAAGGAATCGGATGATCGGAATCCCGATTTTTTCTGAATCTGAATGAACTCTTGGGTATTAGATTTTTTACTTCGTATCCGCTGAGAATTGATATTGGAGTATCCCGCCATACGAATAGCGCGCCCAATCAACTCCAAAGCTCTGTCACCTTCTGAAATCAAGGCATGGGTTTTCTCATACTGAATTTGTTTAGCCACTAACTCAGCGCTGGTTTTTAATAGCGGGCTGAGAAGCGCCATGCACAGAGCGAGTCCGACTAGACACTCGAGTAGACTCATTCTTCACCGCGCCACTTGAAATATTGCGTAGATTGCGCGCATGCTCGCTATTCTCAAAAACATCTGATTCCTTTCGAAGTTCTGATTTTTTGACCTGCAATTGGGTTTGTCGTAAAGCCAATCCTTGGTAGATGTGAATCATTGCCATCCAGCCACCCACGATCAAACTCATTGATACCAAGACTTCGAGCAAAATAAATCCGCCTTGGATATCTTTTGGGGGATTGGCTTTCATCCCATTCCCTTGCTTTAATTTGGCTGTTTTGAAATAGTGAGAAGGCAAGGACATCACCCATTTTCAAGACTCCCTCCCGCTTCTAAAACACCCTTGCTGGGCACTTCTTGTCAGAAACTGGGGGTATTACTGTAAGAGATCACAGTAATTGGCTCATCAGCTTAAAATAGAGGGCTATGCCAAATAAACTCGCCTCCACCGAAGAAATCATTGCTGAGCTGCGTGCTGGGCGGATGGTGGTTTTGGTCGACGAAGAAGATCGAGAAAACGAGGGTGATCTCGTCTTAGCTGCTGACCATGTCACAGCTGATGCCGTCAATTTCATGGCTAAGCATGGTCGCGGCCTCATTTGTCTCACCTTGACTCGCGAGCGTTGCCAACAATTGAACCTGCCGCTGATGGTTCGTGACAACGGTACCGCTATGGGAACCAACTTCACGGTCTCTATTGAAGCAGCTACTGGAGTGACGACGGGTATTTCTGCAGCCGATCGGGCGCTAACAATTAAAACTGCGGTTGCCCCCAATGCAAAACCGAATGATCTGGTGCAGCCAGGTCATATCTTCCCATTGATGGCACAACCTGGTGGCGTACTCATTCGTTCAGGACACACTGAAGCAGGTTGCGATTTAGCAGCCATGGCAGGTTGCTCACCTACTTCAGTGATTTGCGAAATCATGAAAGACGATGGCAGCATGGCGCGTCTGCCTGACTTGCTTGAGTTTGCTAAAGAGCATCAACTCAAGATTGGCAGCATCGCAGACTTGATTCAATATCGCAGCCAGCACGAAAGTATTGTGGTGCGTGAGGGTGAGCGCGAGTTCATCACTCCTTGGGGCAAGTTCAAAGGCATCATCTATCGCGACAAACCCAGCTCTTGCATTCATATTGCACTAGTACATGGCAAGCCTTCTGAAGACCAAGAAACCTTAGTGCGCGTGCATGAGCCAGTGACGGTGTTAGATTTCTTAGACGCCAATGTCAGCACGCACTCTTGGCCCTTAGCACAAGCCCTACAGCAGATTGCCGCTTCGAGTGCTGGCGTTGCTGTTCTGCTCAATGCCTCTGGTATTGCTGCCCCTAACGACGCGGATTGGTTGGCCCAGTTTCAAAAACTCAATGACACAAAACCTGAAGAGTCCTCACCACTCGCGCGTAAGACTGATTTCAGAAGTTATGGCATCGGCGCACAAATTCTCAAGGATATTGGCGTGGGCAAAATGCGTTTACTTGCTAACCCAAGTCCAGTACCCAGCCTCTCTGGTTACAAATTAGAAATAACGGGCTATGCTCCTTACACCCCAACCCATTTAGAAAAGTAAATTTTCATCATGACTACCTCTAACAATGATTATGTTGGCGTCTTAGCAGCGGACCTTAATGGTCAAGATCTCCGCATTGGCATTGTGCAAGCCCGCTTCAATGAAGACCATTGCACAGCACTTACTAATGCCTGTATTACCGAGCTCTTAGCGATGGGTGTTGCGCAAGAAGATATCAAACTAGTAACTGTTCCTGGTGCCCTAGAAATTCCTTTTGCTTTACAAAAAATGGCTGAGACAGGCGAGTTTGATGGTCTTGTTGCTCTAGGCGCTGTGATCCGTGGTGAAACCTATCACTTTGAACTGGTCTCCAATGAATCCGCAGCAGGTATTACTCGTGTCTGCCTAGAGTCTGGTTTGCCTATCGCTAACGGTGTACTCACTTGCGATACTGATGAGCAAGCCCAAGTACGCGTCACTGTCAAAGGTGCTGATTGCGCCAAAGCTGTAGTTGAAATGGCAAACCTTGCCCTAGCGCTTACTCCCGATCTTGATATCGAGATCAACTCTGAAGAGTAAAAATGAATACCCCTAAATCAAACGTACCCGCGCCCGCTCCAGCATCTAAAGATGGCAAAGCGAGTGCGCCTAAGCGCTCACTCACTCCCCGTCGTCGTGCTCGTGAGTACGCTCTTCAAGGTGTTTACCAAAGCTTGGTGATGCGCCGTGCAGGTAGCCTTCCGAATAAAACTGCGATTGCCAAACAACTCTCCGAAGATCCTGCTTTTCGTCGCTGCCAACTTGAGCTCTTTCAAGGCATCTTTGAAGGCGTTTTAGATCGCACTGATGAACTAGAAGGCATCATTACCCCCGCACTTGACCGCCCCATTAATGAACTTTCTCCAGTAGAGCATGCCGCTCTTCTGATTGGCGCTTATGAGTTATCGGTTGACTTGTCCGTACCGTATAAAGTTGCCATCAATGAAGCAGTAGAGCTAGCCAAAACCTTTGGTGGGACTGATGGCCATAAATACGTCAATGGTGTTCTCGATCTCCTAGCCAAAAATCTACGTAGTACCGAAATCCAAGCAGGCTAATCGCTAAAACGCTTGCTAGACTTAGCCTCCAGGTTTTCCGCTTGGAGGCATTTTCTTTTGGGCGATGCAACATTGAGCAAGAGTGAACTCAGAGGGATAAAATGATTTTTAGTTCCTTTTGATTTGTACTTATTTAAAGCTCACTATGCCAACCATCGATATTCGCAAGCTCCTCAAAGATCCCAGCCTTTTCAAAGAAGAGGCCTTCATTAATAACCAATGGGTCAAGTCAAGCTCAGGTAGCTCTTTCCCAATTCATAATCCAGCCACTGGCGAGATCATTGCTCAAGTCGCCAACTTAGGCGCCACAGATGCGGAGAAGGCAATTGCTGCTGCCGATCAAGCGCTGCCGAAATGGAAGATTCTCACTGGTAAGGAGCGCGCTGGAATCATGCGTAAATGGTTTGATCTCATTTTGCTAAACAAAGATGATCTAGCTATTTTGATGACCTTAGAGCAAGGTAAGCCACTCACAGAATCGGCTGGTGAAGTTGTTTATGGCGCATCCTTTATCGAATGGTATGCAGAAGAAGCGAAGCGAGTTTCCGGAACCATTCCAACGACCGTCTGGGGTGATAAGCGCTTCATGGTTCTTAAACAGCCAGTAGGGGTTTGCGTAGCCATTACGCCTTGGAACTTCCCCAATGCCATGATTACCCGCAAAATTGCACCAGCTATGGCAGCGGGTTGCACCATTGTGATCAAGCCTGCAGAACAAACACCCTTGTCTGCATTAGCACTTGCAGAACTTGCAGTACGCGCTGGCATTCCAGCCGGTGTCATTAATATCATCACTGCTGACGCTGATCATTCAATCGTCATCGGTAAAACACTGTGTGCCTCACCAACG
>CAILON010000402.1 GCA_903835865.1 uncultured beta proteobacterium | reverse complement strand
GGCGGTACTGATTTCGCGTGCAGCTTTGGAGGTAAGTCATTACCTAGTTGAGCCGGGAAAAGAAGAGACAGAGGCGCAGAAGTTGTTGGATGCTTTTGATCAGGTTCGCCAGGAACTTGAGCGGCTTCGCCTTGGTTTGCCAAAAGATGCACCTCAAGAGATGGCTGCGTTTTTGGATGTGCATGGCATGATTTTGGCTGATCCAGCTTTAGCAGAAAAGCCGCTGAAGTTGATTCGTACCCAGCGCTTGAATGCCGCATGGGCATTAACTACGGAATTAAATGATTTACTAGAGCAATTTTCTGAAATTGAAGATCCCTATCTTAAAGAGCGTGCTAACGATATTCGTCAAGTTGCTGAGAGAGTCATTAAAGCTTTAAATGCTCAAAAGAAAGATGTCTTAGAAGACGCAGCACTGTTATCTCCAAGCGATATTGGAGTGGAGTCCATTGTTGTCGCTCACGATATTGCTCCGCACGATATGCTGCGTTTCAAAGATCATGCCTTTACTGGATTTGTGACTGATCTAGGGGGCAAGACATCTCATACAGCTATTGTGGCGCGCAGTATGGAAATCCCTGCTCTTGTAGGTGTACGCCATGCCAGCGAAATGATTCGGCATGGGGATTGGTTGGTTTTAGATGGAGAACGTGGTGTTGTCGTCGTGGCCCCAGATGAGCAATTACTCTCTGAGTACCGCAAGCTCCAAACTCAAGGTTTAAAAGAGGCGCGCAAACTTCAACAGTTAAAGCATTCTCGGACTGCCACTGCCGATCAGGTCGAGATTCAATTGTTTGCCAATATTGAATTGCCAGAAGATGCGGTTCAAGCAGTCGCTCTTGGTGCGGTAGGAGTAGGTTTATTTCGCTCCGAATTTTTGTTCATGGATCGCAATCAAGCGATGCCTGATGAAGACCAGCAGTATCAGGAGTACCGCAGGGTAGTTGATCTAATGCACGGTCTTCCAGTCAATATTAGGACGATTGATGTGGGTGCCGATAAGGCGCTTGGTGCCGGAGGAGATGTCTCCCAGACCGGCACTTCCCCTTTGGGTTTACGCGCAATTCGTTGGTCGCTGACAGAGCCGGAAATTTTCTTGACCCAGCTAAGAGCAATTTTGCGTGCATCGGCGCATGGTCAGGCGCGCATTATGATTCCAATGCTGGCACACGCTAAAGAAATTGATGAGACCTTTCGTTTAATCGAAAAAGCGAAGCAGCAATTGCATCATCGTGGCCAAGCCTTCAATCCTAATATTCAGGTGGGCGCCATGATTGAAATCCCGGCGGCCGCTTTAGTGCTACCTTTATTTATTAATCGTTTTGATTTTCTGTCCATTGGCACAAATGATTTAATTCAGTACACCTTGGCAATTGATCGTGCTGATCATGCGGTTGCCCATCTCTATGATCCTTTGCATCCAGCGATTTTGTATTTATTAGATAGCATTATTAGTCAGGCAAAACGCGCTAATGTGCCGATTGCAGTTTGTGGTGAAATGGCTGGTGATCCGACGTTAACCAAGCTCTTGCTTGCTTTGGGTTTAACTGATTTTTCAATGCACTTTAGCCAACTCTTATTGGTAAAGCGTGAAATTATGAAGGCAAATGTAGGCCTGTTGAAGGCGCGTATTTCTAGAGTATTAAAGGCGTATGAGCCAGAGGCTCAAGCTAAAGCCTTGGAGCGCTTGCTCTCCTAAGTGCTCAGTGGGGTTTACCGCAAACCGGGCAGTCGGGGTTGCGTGTAATGCGGATTTCATCTATCTGGGTATTGCGACCGTTCCAAAGTAGCATACGGCCTACCAGAGTCTCACCAAAGCCAATGAGTACTTGCAGGGCTTGTGCTGCTTGCATCGTCCCAATAATGCCTACCAGGGGAGAAAAGATGCCCATACTGGCGCAACTCACCTCTTCAAAAGATTCCTCTGGAGAAAAGACGCATGCATAACAAGGCGACGCGAAGTTTCGCGGATCGAAAACGCTAATTTGCCCATCAAATCGTAAGGCAGATCCCGATACCAATGGTGTTTGATGTGCAACACAACGTGCATTAATCATATGGCGTGTTGAAAAATTATCGGTGCAATCTAAAACGACATCTACACTAGGTAAAAGTTCATCTAAAAGTGCAGCTGTTGCTTTGGCCTCAATGGTTTCTATGTGAATACTAGAATTTAGACTTTTCAAAAAATCTTTTCCAGAGGCAACTTTGCTTTTGCCAACGCTATCTTCAGTGTGCATGATTTGACGCTGTAGATTAGTAAGCTCCACCGTGTCATGATCAATAAGGGTAATGTGCCCAACACCCGCTGCTGCCAAGTAAGGAGCCGCTGCGCTCCCCAAACCGCCCGCACCTACTACTAGGGCGTGTGATTGCAAAAGCTTTTCTTGGCCTGCTACGTCAATCTCCTCAAGGAGTAAATGCCTTGAGTAGCGCAGTAACTGCTCGTCATTCATGGGCACGCTCGAGAATAAGTAGGTCTTACTCTAGCTTGGATGAAGAGCGCTTCACCGGCTGACCATTAATAAAGGCAACTGCTTGAGAAAGCATGAAGTCATCGGCACTACCTAGTTCAGTAGGCTTCTTATTCTTTTCTTTCTCTTTTTCCTCTGGAGTTTTCTTGGCATTTTTTTCTTCAATGCGTTGTAACTCTTCTAGACGACGTTGCTCGCGATCCTTAATCAGCTTATCTTCGGCCGATTGTTTATTGCGCAAGTGTTTCTCGCTATCAATCTCGCGTGTGATGAGTACATCATCAGGATCCCCATCTTTATTTTGATCTACTGGGATATCAGGCTTCACACCATAGGCTTGAATCGACTTGCCACTAGGCGTGTAGTAATAAGCAGTAGTGATTTTCAAAGCAGAATCATTGGTTAGAGGGCGCACAGTTTGAACAGAGCCTTTACCAAAAGTCGTTTTACCAATAATGGTTGCTCGTTTGTAATCTTGCAAAGCTCCCGCAACAATTTCAGATGCAGATGCTGAGTAGGCGTTTACCAAGACCACCATTGGTAATTTTTTAAACATGACTGGCACGCTAGACAAAGGGTCCCCAGGCTCGTTCAAGCGATACATTGCTGGCGTGGCGTTAAAGACTTGTTTGGAATCAGGGGCTTGGCCTTTAGTGCTCACAATCACTGAGTCAGGCGGCAGGAAAGCCGCTGCAACACCCACGGCGCCTTGTAAGAGGCCGCCACCATTATTGCGGAGATCCAGAATGATGCCTTTTAACTTTGGATCCTGATTCGCAATCTCAGTGAGTTTTTTCGCGAGATCAGGAACGGTACGCTCTTGAAAGCTGGTTACGCGAACCCAGGCGATATCGTTATCTAAGATTTTGGTTTTAACGGATTGCACTTTAATTTCTGCGCGCGTGATGGTGATAGGAAAGCTACGCTCTTCACTTTTCCGAAACACCGTTAAGGTAATTTTAGTTCCTGGTGCGCCACGCATGGTACGCACAGCTTTATCCAAAGACATGCCTCGTACAGGTTTGTCATCTAAGCGAGTGATGAGATCACCTGCTTGTAAGCCTGCGCGCGCAGCGGGGCTATCTTCAATTGGATTTAGAACCTTAACAACGCCATCTTCGGAGGTAATTTCAATTCCAAGGCCGGCAAACTTTCCAGACGTTTGCTCTTGCATCTCAGAGAAATCTTTTTTATCCAAAAAAGTAGAGTGAGGATCCAGACTACTCACCATGCCTTTAACAGCATCCGTTAGGAGTTGTTTATCTTCAATAGGCTCTACATACTCACGTTTAATTTGAGCAAAAACATTCGAAAGTGTCCGCAGCTCATCGAGTGGTAGCGTCGAACCCTGTTGGGCTGTGGCAGACAGTTGAATGGTGGCTGCAACACCGGCAATTAAGCCTACAGCAATCAGAGCAAAGTTCTTCAAAAATTGACGCATGGTATTTATTGCCTAGTCCAAATAGAAATGTTGAATGGGTTTAAGGTTGTCATCCAACTCATAAACAAGTGGTACTCCGTTTGGAATATTGACTTCCATAATGGCCTCGTCAGACATTTGATCTAAATACTTAATCAAAGAACGAATACTGTTGCCATGCGCCACTAATAGAACCCGTTTATTGGCCTTCAGGGCAGGAGCAATAGATTCATTCCACAGTGGCAGAACGCGCTGGACATTATCCTTAAGACATTCACCAAGAGGAACATCAGTAGCGGTCAGCTTTGAATAGCGCGGATCTTTTTGTGGATTGCGCTCATCATGCGCCTCTAAAAGCGGAGGGCGCACATCGTAAGAGCGACGCCAAATGTGGACTTGTTCGTCCCCATACTTTTCTGCAGTTTCAGCTTTATTCAGACCAGTGAGG
>CAILON010000401.1 GCA_903835865.1 uncultured beta proteobacterium | reverse complement strand
CAACTTTCCAGATTCAATTTCTTGGCAGGCAGCAATAATGGCTTCTGCTTTTTTAGGATCTAAATGACCCATCTCTAAGTTTGCTTTTGCGGCAGCCTCTTTCACATAAGCTAAAGACTTAATCAGATCGGAGTATGTGCCAATCATTTTTCCAGTAATGGGGTAGTTCTCGATAGCCCTGAGTGTGTGGATGCCCCAATAAGCATCCGCTGGAACTTGCGCATCTCCCAGTAGGTCATGCTCTGGGCGAGTGGAATGAGGCATAGCGTTCTCCATGAAAGATCAATTAATGTATCACCAAATAGGCATGATTTATCAAGTGGGCAAAGAAAAAGCCACCCTAGGGTGGCTCTTCATTAAAGACTCTAATGACTTACTTTCGGATATGTGCATGACGTGCTGCATCTTGTGACATGCCAGCGCCAGCACCTTCACGAGATTCTTTTTCAGCAGTGATTTCTTTGCGGCGCTCTTTGCAAGAGCCTGCAATTTCTTGCAACGCTTTACGAGCACGCGCAGCAGAAGCCTTTACACCTTTACCTTGAAACTTTTCATTTTCAGCTTTGTAGGTTTCAAAAGCATCTAGTAATTTATCGTGATGTGACATGTTTTCCTTTTTAACTTGTTATTTAAAGATTTAAATTTCTTCGGCTGAAGCAATATCAGTCTTAGGTGCTTTGCGTGGCAGAGTAGGCGCATCAAACTCTAATTTCACCTTGCCCTCCGCATCAATATCTACTGCTACGTGACCGCCTTGCGCCAATTTGCCAAATAAAAGCTCATCAGCAAGCGCTTTACGAACCGTATCTTGAATAATCCGCTGCATTGGACGAGCACCCATTAAGGGATCAAATCCGTGCTTAGCCAGATGAGCTCTCAAGCCTGAGCTGAAAGTAGCATCGACTTTTTTCTCATGTAACTGCTCTTCCAACTGCATGAGGAATTTATCCACCACGCGCATGATGATGCTCTCATCAAGGGCCTTGAAGGAAACAATCGCATCTAGACGGTTGCGGAACTCAGGTGTGAAGAATTTCTTAATGTCAGCCATCTCATCACCAGACTCGCGAGCATTAGTAAATCCGATAGTAGATTTCTGCATTGCCTCAGCACCAGCATTGGTGGTCATGATGATGATGACGTTGCGGAAGTCAGCCTTGCGACCGTTGTTATCTGTCAAGGTACCGTGATCCATCACCTGCAAGAGAATGTTGAAAATATCCGGATGGGCTTTTTCAATCTCATCAAGCAAGAGAACGCAATGGGGCTTCTTACTGACCGCCTCAGTCAGTAAGCCACCCTGATCAAAGCCTACATAGCCTGGGGGGGCGCCAATCAAACGACTGACGGCATGACGCTCCATATACTCAGACATATCAAAACGTAGCAGTTCAATTCCCAAAATATAGGCCAGTTGCTTAGCAACTTCAGTCTTGCCAACGCCAGTAGGTCCAGAGAATAAGAAAGAGCCAATTGGACGATCGATCTTACCCAGACCAGCGCGCGTCATCTTAATAGCGCTAGCCAAGGCCTCAATAGCAGGGTCCTGCCCAAAGACCACGCTCCTAATATCGCGGTCTAAGGTCTGTAACTTACTGCGATCATCAACAGTCACAGATTGGGGCGGTATACGTGCAATCTTGGCAACAATCTCTTCGATCTCAGGACGACCAATGGTTTTCTTTTGCTTGGACTTAGGCAAGATGCGTTGTGCAGCACCTGCTTCATCAATCACATCAATTGCCTTATCTGGCAAATGACGATCGTTGATATAGCGCGAAGAAAGTTCTGCAGCGGCAACGAGAGCAGCGGCAGCGTATTTCACACTGTGATGTTCTTCAAAGCGTGATTTGAGGCCGCGCAAAATTTGCACTGTTTGATCTACCGTTGGCTCAACGACATCGACTTTCTGGAAACGACGAGATAAAGCAGCATCTTTTTCAAAAATACCGCGGTATTCATTGAAGGTAGTTGCGCCAATACATTTCAGCTGGCCATTCGATAGCGCAGGCTTTAATAAGTTACTGGCATCAAGCGTTCCACCAGAAGCAGCGCCAGCACCTATTAAGGTATGAATTTCATCAATGAACAAAACGCCATGCGTATGATCCTTCAATGATTTCAAGACACTCTTGAGGCGTTGCTCAAAATCGCCGCGATACTTAGTGCCAGCCAAAAGTGCGCCCATATCCAGTGAGTACACAGTGGCGTTCGCCAAGATGTCAGGCACATCACCCTTCACGATGCGCCAAGCCAGGCCCTCTGCAATAGCAGTCTTACCAACGCCAGCCTCACCCACCAAGAGGGGATTGTTCTTGCGACGACGGCAAAGCACCTGAATCACACGTTCAACTTCACTATCACGCCCAATGAGTGGATCAATCTTGCCCTGACGAGCTAAGGCATTCAGGTTTTGGGTGTACTGATCTAAAGGACTTTCTTTTCCAGAGGAGGCAGATTCTTCAGTCTCTTGCGTTACATCAACAGGCTTAACATGTTCAGCATGATCTTTGCGCACACCATGACTAATAAAGTTCACCACATCTAAACGCGTTACGCCTTGCTGCTGCAAGAAATACACTGCGTGAGAATCTTTCTCGCCGAAAATCGCAACCAGTACATTGGCACCAGTAACTTCTTTCTTACCATTAGATGTGGATTGCACATGCATGATGGCGCGCTGAATGACACGCTGAAAGCCTAAAGTTGGCTGCGTATCTACTTCATCCGTACCGGGCACCACAGGCGTGTTGTCATTAATAAAATTCTTTAGTTGTGCGCGTAGCTCTGCAATATTGACAGCGCATGCTTTCAACACTTCAACCGCAGTAGCGTTATCAAGTAACGCGGCCAATAAATGTTCCACTGTGATGAATTCGTGACGAGAAGCTCTTGCGTCAACGAACGCCATGTGCAAACTGACTTCTAGTTCCTGGGCAATCATGCTTCCTCCATAGTGCACTGTAGTGGGTGGCCCGCTTCACGGGATAATTCAACAACTTGATGCACTTTCGTGGCAGCGACATCGCGAGTAAATACTCCACAAATGCCCTTGCCAACTAAATGAACCTGCAACATGATGCGTGTCGCAGTTTCATGGTCTTTATTGAAATACTCTTGAATTACCATCACCACAAATTCCATTGGGGTGTAATCATCATTTAATAACAATACTTTAAACATCGATGGTGCTTTAACTTTTTCTGCCTGCTTTTCGAGCAGAATCGTGTCCTCGATGTAAGGATTGGCTGGATTACCAGTTGTAGGGTTTTTAGGTGCGGGACTCATGAGAAACATTCT
>CAILON010000400.1 GCA_903835865.1 uncultured beta proteobacterium | reverse complement strand
TGCCTTGTAATACGTTGGCATGATAGTGCCAGGGTTAAAACGGCTTGCATTAACCATTCTCGCTCGTAACTGAGGAGCACTTAAGTGACTAACGCTCACACTAAGCTCTGGCGCCAAATTACCTTGAAAGCGCTCTTCAGGAAAAGGTCCGTTATGACATAGAAGGCAGAGTCCGGTTTGACGACTGGCAACAATGGCTCTTCCTCGCACGGCATCGCCTGGAGATGCTGAAAGGGATTCCACAATAGAATCCCCCGCAAAGGTTTGAGCTACTGCCGAACTAAGAGAGAGGGTGCCTAGTAACAGCAGTGCTAGTGCAAACCCTTTTCTCATTGCGGCAGCTTCACAGTACTAATAATTAAACCAGCTTAAAGCCACTGTTTTTCAAAGGCACAGTGCGCAAACGTTTTCCAGTGGCACGATAGATCGCATTGAGTACTGCAGGAGCCGCCACCGCAATTGTTGGCTCGCCTACACCGCCCCACTCTTTACCGCCACCCTGGATCAGAATGGTCTCCACTTTTGGCATTTGGTACAAACGGATTGAACCAAAGGTGTCAAAGTTCTTCTGTACAACAGCACCATTTTCGATCGTGATCTCTTCTTCAAAGAGCGCTGATAGCCCGTAGACGAAAGAGCCGGAGACCTGACGAGAAACCTGAGCAGGATTGACAACATAACCTGGGTCTGTTGCAGCTACAAAACGATGAATTTTCACTTCATTGCCATTCGTTACCGAAAGCTCACAAGCTGCCGCTACATAACTACCGAAAGAGCGCATTTGCGCAACACCACGGAAGACGCCTGGAGGGGCGGGCTTAGTCCAACCAATTCCATCTGCAACCGCTTTCAGGACAGCGATTGAACGCGGGTGATTTCCCATATGCTTAATACGCAACTCAACAGCATCCTCACCAGTGGCCTCTGCAATCTCATCCATAAAGGTTTCGATAAACACAGCATTTTGGTTTACGTTCACGCCACGCCAGAAACCTGGAGGCACGTGCGTGTTGCGCATTGCATGATCAATGGTGATATTGGGGAAGGTGTAATTAAAGCCATGCTCACCAGAATCCTCAAGGCCTTGGAAAGCTAAAGGATCTTTACCTTTATTGGCAGCAACCACTGCAGGACGAACTGCAGCCAAAATCGATTGGCCTGATAAACGCATATTGATACCAGTGACATTCTTCTTGCTATCCATCGATGCAGTCAAACGACACATCATGACCGGATGGTAACGACCTTGGGTCATATCTTCTTCACGAGTCCAAATCATCTTGATATGGGTGCCTGGCATTTGCTTAGCGATATTAACTGCCTGTGTCGTGAAATCCTGAAATGCGCCACGACGCCCAAATCCACCACCCAGGTTTACTTTGTAAGCCTGACATTTTTCTGCTGGCAAACCTGATGCAGCAATGACTGCCGCTAAAGAAGCCTCACCGTCTTGAGTAGGTACCCATGCTTCACACAAATCAGGCGTCCACCGTGCAGTGGCTGTTTGTGGCTCTAGGGTTGCATGATTTAAAAATGGATAAAAGTAGGTTGACTCAAGGGTTTTATGAGAACCAGCAAGTGCTGCCTTGATATCACCACGAAGGCTATGAACAAAACTATCTGGATGGGCAAGACCGTCCTCAAGCATCTTCTTAATCGAGGCACTAGAAACATTGACGTTAGCACCGCTGTCCCAAACAATATTGACTTGATCTAAGGCCGTTTTTGCCTGCCAGAAGGTATCAGCCACTACAGCTACTGCCGTATCACCAACTTGGACAACTTTTTTAACACCCTTCATTGACAGCGCTTTAGTCGCGTCATAACTCTTGACCTTACCTCCGAATACTGGGGATTCTTTAATGTTGGCTACCAGCATTCCAGGAAATTTCAAATCAATTGCATAGATTTGCTTACCAGTTACTTTGTCAGCCGTACCATCAATGCGATTGAGTGGCTTTCCAATGACCTTCCAGTCTTTTGGATCTTTTAAGGTAATTTCTTTTGGAACCTCTAACTGAGAAGCAGCAACAGAAACCTTACCAAAAGTAGTTTTACGGCCAGTTGGTGTGTGGGTAATTACGCTATCTTTAGCTTCACACTCTGAAGTAGGAACGTTCCATTGAGTGGCAGCAGCCTGAATTAACATCATGCGTGCCGCAGCGCCACCTTTACGAACATACTGCTCAGATGTCCGAATACCACGGCTACCACCAGTAGAGAAACTTCCCCAGGCGAGCTTGCGTTTTAAATTTTCAGAAGGCGACGGATATTCATAGCCCACTTTTTTCCAGTCACATTCCAACTCTTCTGCAACCATTTGCGCCAAACCAGTAATAGTGCCCTGACCCATCTCAGAGCGGGCAATCCGCACGATCACATCATCATTCGGTTTAATCACAACCCAGATACCAATTTCAGGGTTTGCTAATGGCGCCATTGAAGTAGTGCCTGTACCCATGGCAGCATTTGCTGCAGACATCATAGAAAAATCAAAGCCAATGGCAAGGCCAGTAGCGATGGCGCTTGAACCAACAATAAATTGGCGACGTGAAGTATTTGTAGTAGTTGTCATCTATATCCCCTTACGCCTTGCTCACAGCATGAATTGCTTCACGCACTTGTTGGAAAGTTCCACAGCGGCAAATATTAGTAACAGCAGCATCAATTTGCGCATCAGTAGGTTTAGGATTGCTCCGCAATAGCGCAGTGGTAGCCATCACCATGCCTGATTGGCAATAACCACACTGTGGGACTTGATTGTCGACCCAAGCCTTTTGTACTTTTGAAAGCTGTCCGTTTTTTTCCAGGCTTTCAATGGTTTCGATCTTTTTACCCTCGGCTGCTGAAACAGGCAAAGCACAACTACGTACTGCTTGCCCTTCAAAAAGTACTGTGCAGGCTCCACATACTCCAATACCGCAACCATATTTAGTCCCGGTCAAGCCAATTTGCTCGCGAATGACCCACAGCAAAGGGGTGTCTGGATCTACGTCTACCTTGTACTTCTTGCCATTGACATTTAACTCAGCCATGAGTGGTCTCCTATTTATTTTTTGTAATAGAGGTTCTTTTAATAAAACCCTGCTTTTCTGGTTGTTATCTTAACTAATAATTTATTTATTGCTTTGCAATATAAATAGAGGGTTGTAAGATCAACGCATGATTTTCGGCCTCGTTCAAATACTACTATTTCAATGTCTTGGTGAGTTAGTCTCCAAATTTCTCTTACCCACCCTGCCTGGGCCAGTGATCGGCTTAGTGCTACTAGTGCTTTGGCTAGTACTGCGCAAGGGGGTAAACGCAGAGCTAGCCATGGTGGCAGATGGATTTAGTCAATATTTGGGGCTACTTTTTGTTCCTGCTGCCGTAGGTGTTGTGCTCTTTTTGCCGCAATTGAAGGCCAATGCTTTCGCCATCATTAGCGCCTTAATAGGTAGCGTTGTTTTGACGATCGCCACAAGTGCTCTTTTAGCGCACTTTCTGAGCAAGAAAGAAGCGCATGAGTGAAAAACACTCCATTGTAGAAATTTGGGTCTATCTCTCTGGCAGCCCCCTCTTTGCGCTCTTTATTACTTTAGCCGCTTACCAAATTGGTCTCTCAATATATAAGACTAGCAAGCAGAATCCTTTAGCAAATCCTGTGGCGATTGCGATTCTGATTGTCGCTACCACTATTCAGCTAATTGAAATGCCTTATTCAAGCTATTTTGAGGGTGCTCAATTTATTCACTTCCTCTTAGGCTCAGCTACCGTCTCTTTGGCCATTCCTATATACCGTGGTCTAAAAAGCCTAAAGGGTCGCTCTATTCCACTGATTTTTTCTTTAACTGCTGGCGGGCTCATTTCTATTTTTAGTGCAGTAGGTATTGCAACTCTACTGGGTGCTGATTCCAGCATCACGGGTGCCATGTACCCCAAGTCAGTCACAGCGCCAATTGCAATGGGTATCGCTGAGCGCATTGGCGTCTCGCCTACTTTGACCGCCATTTTTGCAGTTTGCACCGGAATCTTGGGCGCTGTTTTAGCACCCTTTGTTCTAAATGCATTAGGAATAAAGCCTTGGTGGCAACGGGGCTTTGCAATTGGCATTGGCGCCCATGGGATTGGCACTTCAAGAGCTTTTAGTATTCATCCTGAAGCGGGGACCTATGCCAGTCTAGCGATGGGAATGAATGGCGTAATTAGCGCTATTGCGATTCCCATCATCTACCACTTATTTAATAAGTAAAAAAGCAATTTTCCTTACTCAGATTTTATTTGCATGCCTTTAACAATTGGCGAAAATCTTAGTAAGTCAGACTTAATTTGCTCACCAAATTTTTCAGGGGTGCCTGGTGTTGGCGTGATTCCCATTCCAAGAAGTTTTGCCTTGCCTTCAGGAGAATTCAGAATCTCATTTAAGGCTTGATTTAATTTCATCACAATCGGTTTAGGTGTTTTTGCTGGCGCCAATAAACCAACCCAATCATCAATCTCAAAATCCTTGACGCCACTTTCAATAAAGGTGGGAACGTCAGGCAGGCTTTGACTTCGCTTTGCGCTGGAAACGGCAATAGCTTTAATGCGCCCAGACTTAACATATTGATTTGCTCCAGCTACCGCGGTGTAGACCAAAGGAATGTTGCCGCCCAATAAATCGATGAGCGCTTGACCGCCGCCCTTATAGGGAACATGAACTAAATTAGCGCCTGTTTTTTGCTTTAAGAGTTCCCCTGCTATGTGAGGTGTACCACCAGATCCGGAAGTTCCATAAGAAAGACCATTAGGATCCTTCTTGGAAATCGCAAGCACCTCAATCCACGTTTTGCCAGGAAAATCATTGTTAGCCACCAGTATC
>CAILON010000399.1 GCA_903835865.1 uncultured beta proteobacterium | reverse complement strand
GTGGTGGTCAATACTTGCGGCTTTATTGATTCTGCTGTTGAAGAAAGTCTTGCTGCAATCGGCGAAGCTCTTGCAGCGAATGGTAAGGTGATTGTCACTGGATGTTTAGGCGCTAGAAAGAATGCTGATGGAAGCGATATGATCCAAAGCATTCATCCTAAAGTCCTTGCCGTTACAGGGCCGCACGCCACCGCTGAAGTCATGCAGGCAATACACTTACATTTGCCCAAGCCGCATGATCCCTTTATGGATCTAGTGCCCCCGGCGGGAGTTAAGTTGACGCCTAAGCACTACGCCTACCTCAAAATTTCTGAAGGTTGCAATCATCGCTGTACCTTTTGCATCATCCCCAATCTTCGTGGTGATTTAGTATCCAGGCCGATTGGTGAAGTATTGCTTGAGGCTAAACGTTTATTTGAGTCTGGGGTTAAAGAGTTACTGGTTGTATCTCAAGATACCAGTGCTTATGGCGTTGATATTCAATATCGAACTGGCTTTTGGGACGGTAAGCCGGTGAAGACGCGTATGTTTGATTTGGTAAATGCGCTTAATCAAATTGCGCGTGAGCATCAAGCTTGGGTGAGATTGCATTATGTTTATCCCTATCCCCATGTTGATGATGTCTTGCCACTGATGGCAGAATTTTCAGAGCATGGCTATGGGGTCTTGCCTTATTTGGACATTCCATTGCAGCATGCACATCCCGATGTGCTCAAACGAATGAAGCGGCCTGCTAGCGGTGAAAAGAATTTGGAACGCATCTTGGCGTGGCGCAATGCATGCCCTGATCTCGTTATACGCAGCACTTTTATTGCGGGCTTTCCAGGGGAGACCGAGGAAGAGTTTGAATACCTCTTAAATTTCTTGGAGGAAGCTCAAATTGATCGAGCAGGTTGTTTTGCCTATTCCCCAGTGGATGGAGCACTTGCAAATCAGCTGGAAAACCCAGTGCCTGATGTGATTAGGGAGGAGCGGCGAGCTCGGTTTATGGCAAAAGCCGAAGAAATTTCAATTAAGCGACTTGCCAAAAAAATAGGCAAACGTGTGCAAGTACTCATTGATCGCCTAGATGAATCAGGCGGAATCGGTAGAACCATTGGGGATGCCCCTGAAATTGATGGTTTGGTACGGGTTTTACCCTCCAATAAGCCGTCTAAACGCTATCGTGTGGGTGAAATTATTCGCGCTACAGTCATTAGCTCCCAAGGGCATGACCTAATAGCCGAAACTTGACGAATGTAATAAAAATGAGGGTTGTATTATTAATTAAGCCTATTTTTGGGCTCAGCCAAGGGGATTGTTATGAGTCGTGATGTCGTTGTCTTAAGTGCAGTTCGTTCCGCTATTGGTACCTTCAATGGTGCCCTCAGCAGCTTTGAGCCTTCCGAGCTCGGCGGTATTGTGATGAAAGAGGCGGTGGTCCGCTCAGGCGTTGATCCGGCCCTAATCAATTATGTAACTGTTGGTAACACCATTCCAACCGATAGCCGCTATGCCTATGTGGCTCGAGTAGCTTCGATCCAGGCCGGCTTACCAATGGAATCTGTTGCAATGGCATTGAACCGTTTGTGTAGCTCTGGTTTGCAAGCGATTGTGACTACTGCTCAGCAAATTATGTTGGGTGATTGTGATTACGGTATTGGCGGTGGCGTTGAAGTAATGTCACGCGGCATGTATGGATCACCAACATTGCGCAGTGGTGCACGTATGGGTGACACCAAAATGCTTGACTTGATGGTGGCAGTGTTGACTGACCCATTTGGAGTTGGGCATATGGGCGTTACTGCTGAGAACCTCGTTGAAAAATGGAAGTTAACCCGCGAAGATCAAGATGCGCTAGCAGTTGAATCTCATCGTCGTGCTGCACATGCCATCAAAGAGGGCCGCTTCAAATCACAAATCGTTCCAATCACCATTAAGTCTCGCAAAGGTGATGTGGTGTTTGATACTGATGAGCATTGCAAGCCTGATACCACCATGGAAACTCTTGGCAAGATGAAGGCTGTTTTCAAAAAAGAGGGTGGATCTGTTACCGCAGGTAATGCATCAGGTATTAATGATGGCGCTGCTTTCTTC